>JACOSX010000128.1 GCA_016178625.1 Ignavibacteria bacterium | reverse complement strand
GTCTTCCACTCAATTCCTTCAGGGACCCACACAGGTGTAACAGCAAACGAAGGCTCTTCAGAGAAGAGGCGTAATCCGGTGGCTCTCACCCCCGCTCGTATCGCCATCGCCATTCGTTCATGCCGTTTCCAAACATTTTCAATTCCTTCCTGCCGGATCATCTGCAGAGCCACATCAACTCCGACAATGAGAGAAGCCGCGGGGGTCCAGGGTGTATCATGCTTTTCGTACGCCTTCAGCGCTTTCCTCAGATCAAAGTAGAATTTTGGTAACATAGAATTCTTCATTGCATCAATTGCCCGGTCACTGAGGGCAACAAAAGCGAGTCCGGGAGGAATCATCAAGCCTTTCTGGGATCCGGTCACGCAGACGTCGATCCCCCATTGATCAAATCGAAACTCGTGCGCGCCGATTGCAGTAATCCCATCGACACATACTAGCGCCGAAGAATGTTCACGAATGACTTTCGCGAGAGTTTTCACATCGGTCGCTGTCCCTGTTGAGGTCTCGCTGTGCGTCAGATACACAGCTTTGGCGGTCGGGTTTTCCCTTAGCGTCTCAATGATTTGTGTTGGAGTGGGTGCCTTCCCCCAGCCGACTTTTATTTCCACGGCATTCAACCCAAAGGTTCGAGGCATGGTTACCCAGCGCTCTCCGAATTTCCCGCCGTTGACGGAGAGAACAGTATCTCCCGGTGAGAACAAACTCACAAACGTTGCTTCAACGCCGCCAGTCCCTGACGAAGTTAGTGTCAACACCGGTTTGGTAGTCTGGAAAAGGTATTTGAGGTTCTCATTGACTCGGGTAAAAATTTCGTTGAACTCGGGGCTCCGGTGATGGATGATGGGTTCCGCCATCCGTAACATAACAGCCTCTGGTACTGGAGTGGGTCCCGGAGTGAATAAGCGACGTTTAAACATGTATCTACCTAACTGAGATTTAAGAATGTTGTCTTGCTGATATTTATTGTGGATTCACTCTTGCTCATTGCGCCAAGGGGGATCCGGCGTTCTGATACACAATCTTCCCTCCAACGATGGTCATGCTAATCTCGGTTGAGAGAATTTCCATTGCAGGAACCTTCATAATGTCTTTTGAGAGCACCGTGAGATCTGCCAACTTGCCAACTTCGATTGTCCCTTTCACGTTCTCTTCGAACGAACCATAAGCAGCCCACTGCGTAAAACATCTGGCTGCTTCTTCGCGAGTCATCTTCTGATCGCGATACCATCCGTCTTGAGGATAGCCTGTTCTATCACTTCGCGTGACTGCAGCATAGAATCCCCAGAGGGGGTACATTCCATCATTCGGAAAATCAGAACCTCCGACAATGATCGTGCCGGTCTTCAATAATGACTTCCAAGCATAGGCACCATTCACTCGCTGAGGTCCGAGCCGACCTTCTGCCCAAAACATGTCCGATGTTGCGTGAATCGGCTGCATGCTTGGAAGCACACCAATGTTCTGGAATCGCGGGATGTCATCAGGGAGAATTACTTGCGCGTGTTCAATGCGGGGACGATAATCTCCCTTCGGCAAGGTCGATAACACTTTCTCATACGCGTTCAGTACAATGTGATTCCCTCGATCACCGATTGCATGGATACACGGTTGATAGCCATGTTGAAGAGCGAGCCGGATGTTCGATTCGAGTTCTTCATCGCTGATTCTTGTCAACCCACGGTTGCCGGGATCGTCACTGTACTCTTCCACGAGTGCTGCACCTCTTGAACCGAGGGCACCATCGACATAGAGTTTAACTGCCCGAACCGTAAACACTCCATCTCCATATCCGACCAGTGGAGTTTTGTGAGCCATAGTACTCCACGTCGCACCTGGGGCACTGATAGCGCCGTAAACGCGGATCGGCAACTTATGCTCATCCGCAAGTTGTTTGTAGATCGCGATATCAAGGCTATCGAGCCCCATGTCTCCCACCTCAGTTAAGCCAGCCTTTGCGCACTCAGTTGCAGCCCTGAGAATATTCAATTCAATGTCCGACTGTGTTAAGGGAGGAATGAAATTTTCGACAAGGTCTCTCGCGTTATCGATGAAAACACCAGTGGGATTTCCCTTGTTGTCACGGATGATTTTCCCGCCATCAGGATCTTTTGTGTTACGCGTGACATTGGCAATCGCCATTGCCTTGTTGTTCGCCCAGCAAGCGTGTCCATCGATTCGCACAAGGACAACGGGATTATTGGGAGCTACCGCATCGAGAATGGATGCAGTTGGAAAATCCTTCACTTGCCACAAATTCTGATCCCAGCCCCTGCCATATAGCCACTGACCCGGCTGTACTGTCGGCACGCGTTCTCCAACGAGTCTTGCCGCCTCCTCTGGAGATGGAACCCCGACCAAAATTATGGATCGCAGCAATTGACCGAGTCCATTCATATGTGCATGGGCATCGATGAAACCAGGCATAACTGTCTTTCCATGCAAATCGATCAAGGACTCGGCCCGGTAGTGAGTTTTCAGCTCTTCCGAAGTTCCCACTCCAACTATGCGAGAACCGCGGATCGCGACCGCTTCTGCAACTGTATTCTGAGCATCAAGCGTGTACACTTTACCATTCAGCAGCAGCATGGTAGCCTCACGCGGAGTTGACATAACGAAATAGAAAAACGATCCGAGTGCGACAATGACAAGTATCATCCCACCCATTAAACGACTCATGAATATATCCCGGATAGATTTGAGAAGAAGAAGCCATCAATGTGCGTGCCAATATAAATATTTTTGATAAGATTTCCAACGAGGTTGCATGGGTCACCTTCTGAATAGTCGAAGGGTGCAAAATGTAAGCACAACTTGCCGCTGCATTCAGTGCATTCAGTTGTTGCATCTCAATGTGGATTTCTCTAAGTTTTCCTTTCAAAGAAAGGATTATCATCTATGGCGAATAGTGAATTCATGAAATTCGTCGAGATCACCAAACGACTTCGCAAGGAATGTCCGTGGGATAAGGAGCAGACACATGCTTCCATCCGCCACAGCCTGATCGAAGAAGTGTACGAAGTTGTTGAGGCGATCGATCAAAATGACTCAGAAGAATTGAAGAACGAGCTTGGAGATTTGCTCCTTCATATTATCTTCCACGCAAACATTGCTGAAGAGGAAAAAACGTTTACGTTGAAGGATGTTATCGATGGAATCTCCAGAAAACTCATCCGAAGACATCCTCACATCTATGGTGAGGTCAAAGTTGATGGGAGCGAAACCGTCAAACAGAATTGGGAAAGATTGAAGATGGAGGAAGGACGAGAGTCGCTGATGGATGGCGTCCCGAAAGAACTGCCTGCCCTTCTTCGCGCCCATCGATTAACGGATAGAGCATCCACGGTTGGATTCGATTGGGAGAAGAAAGAAGAAGCCTGGAAGAAAGTTGAAGAAGAAATGCGTGAACTTCACCATGCAATTGAGAGAGGGCGTCAAGAGGAGGTGGAGGGCGAGTTCGGAGACTTACTCTTTGGACTGGTGAATTACGCTCGCTTCATCAATGTGAATCCGGAGATTGCACTCCGGCAGACAGTGGAGAAGTTCATCGCCCGCTTTCAATACATTGAACGACGATTGAAGGAGATGGGAAAGGACATCCATTCCTCATCACTCGAAGAGATGGACACATTGTGGGAGGAAGCGAAGACCAGGACGTAGATCAGTGTTCCTTTCGGTTGGCAATGTTGCCATTTCCCTCAGATTTTCCATTTGCATGGAATTTATCGTACGCATCGATGATGTCTTTCACCAGCTTGTGCCTAACAACATCGTTGCGATCAAAGTAACAGAACTTCACGCCATCAATATCCTTCAACACTTCCTGAATCTGCACTAATCCCGAGACGGTCTTCATCGGTAAATCGATCTGTGTCACGTCGCCAGTGATAATTGCTTTAGAATTAGCGCCAAGTCGTGTGAGGAACATTTTCATCTGCATGCCGGAAGCGTTTTGTGCCTCATCAAGGATGACGTAGGCATTGTTCAATGTGCGTCCACGCATGTATGCAAGGGGAACGACTTCAATTACTCGTCGCTCGACGTACGTTTTCAATTTATCGGGAGGGATCATGTCATCGAGCGCGTCGTACAAGGGACGAAGGTACGGATCAACTTTGTCTTTGAGGTCACCCGGCAAGAACCCGAGGCTTTCTCCTGCCTCGACAGCCGGTCGTGCAAGAATGATTTTCACAATCTCACGATTCTTCAGCGCTGTGACAGCCATGGCAACGGCGAGATAGGTCTTCCCAGTTCCTGCCGGTCCAATCGCAAAGACAATATCATTCTTCTTGATTTGCCGGATATATTCTCTCTGACCAGGTGTTTTTGCCCGGATGATTCCATTGCGCGTGAACAGCACCACGCTCTCGACATCTTCCTCTCCAAGTTCAGCAATGAGGGTCTTTGGAATTGCAGGATCGCCGTTGACTTTTACGAGATCAATGACGGTCTCGACGTCGTTCACTGAAATGTTTCCATTCTTGTTGAGAATATAGATCAGCTCTTTGAAGATTTTTTCCAGGTCTTCCACTTGCCGCTGATCCCCCCGGAAGGTAATGCTGTCGCCGCGAACGGTGATGTTCGCGTCGAAATGGTCTTCGACCACTTGAAGGTTGGTATCATTCAAGCCCAGAAGCCTGAGCATATCCACACCTTCAGCTTTTATTTTGCGCTCAGCCAACGAAGTGTTCTTCTCCTTTATTATGGTGTTCCAAGATGATTTCCTAAAACGCAAGAAGCCCTTGCTCATCCCGACGCAGGTCGGGAGGGAAGGGCTTCTTGAAATATGATACTGAAACGTCTCAAACGTACCGTTAGTGCGCGGTCTCTCCTCTTCGATTATTCACCAGCACCGGAAGGTGCAGATGCCTTCTTATGATAGTACCTTCTCGCCGCAGATTTCTCGTCCTTCGACAATTCATTTCCTTCCGGAATCTTCAACACCCAGTTTGGCTTGATCACGTCCGGATCTTTGATCTTGTCGCGATTGCCCTGCCAGATCTTGGGCCACATCCAAGCATTTGCATAGATGTCCTTCTTCTTTGCAATGTTCCATAAACAATCCCGATCTCTAGACCAGGTACCCACAGTGTATGTTTTCTCTTTTTGCAAACTCTTCATCAACGCATCCACCTTGGCCTGTAATGAATTGACCCGATCACCATAGCGAGGAATCATCGCTATCTTACTCTTTGCCATCTCCTTCAGACGGCTGTCGATCCGGATAATCTCATCTTTGTGTGTCATCAGTTCCGCGTCGGACATCCTCTGAAGTTCTGCCACCCTATTCTCCATAGAACTAAGTTCTTTATCAAACGCTTCGATATCCGCTCTACTCACACCCAACATGGCATATAATGCATCTTCGCACGCTCGAATGTCAGCATCAAGCTTATCGGATTGTCCTTGAAGTCCGGTGACATCTCCCTTTAGCCCTGCCTGCTGCTTCTCCAAGTCTGTGATCCTTGCTTTTGCGCTTGTCATCTGTACCTGCCATTCATCCTTTGACATCTTTTCCTGAGCACCCGTTGGACTAACCGCAATCATCAGTGCTGTCAAGAACAGGCACACGATCCAACCGAATTTTCTATGGGTCTGTCTCATTTATTTACCCATACCTTTCTTCACCGCTTCCTGATCGGCTTGACATTGTTGGAGTTTGCCATTCTTCTCCGCCACTTGCTTCTCAAGGTTTGCCTTATCACCCTGCAACTTGCGGACATCATTTTCCAACGAACGAACCTGATCCTGAAGCCTGTTGAGTTGTGCCATTTCCTCATCCGACGGCGAACTTGAGCAGCTGCTCAAGATCAATCCACCTGAAAGGAAAAGAGCAGCAATCAAGAATAATCTGATCTTATGCATTAGTGCTCTCCTCATTTAGTTTATGTTGCATTTGCGTACAACACTGGTTCAAAAATAACAAATTAAACGAACTTTGTCAAGCTGAGGTTGAGACATCCTATTGGCAAAGGGTGTTAGATCAGCCCCCGTTCGACGAAACTCGTGAATTTATCTGCAGCAATTATAATATGGTCATGGACAGGAATTCCGATTATTTTGCCCGCTTCTACAATTTGACGGGTTATTTGCAGATCTTCCGGGCTCGGCTCAGGATTACCACTCGGATGGTTGTGTAAGAGGATGATACTCGCCGCAGGCTCCATGATCGCTTCGCGAAAAACTTCGCGAGGGTGAACGAGCGCACTATTGAGGATACCTTTGGTAATAGTGACGTCCCGAAGCAAGTGATTTGCGCTATCGAGTAACAGGACTTTGAAGACTTCATGTCGCAAGTCCCGATGAAGTGACTGGAACCGATTGACAACATCTGCCGGTGAAGTAATCTGAAACTTCACTGCGCGCGTGGCAACCGCTGCTCGTCTTCCAAGCTCAAATGCAGCAACGAGGGTGATCGATTTGACATCGCCCAGACCTTTGTACCTGCGCAACTCTTGAAACGATCGCGACGCGAGGTCATCAAGCGAACGGAATTCCTTTAACAGCGTCTTTGCAAGATCGACTGCTGTAATGCTGCCCGCGCCGGTCCGAATCACGATCGCAAGCAGTTCTGCTTCAGAGAGGGCTGAGGACCCATGCCGCATCAGTTTCTCTCGTGGACGTTCTTCTCGCGGCCAGTCTGGAATCTTGGAGTGGTAGACTGACGGCTCGCTTACTTTCTTCATTAACTTTGTCATGCAATCCTCCCGTGGATGGTACGTTCAGTTCAATGAGACCTCAGTTAGTTTTTTGATATCCCCATTGAGATATTTTAGAATGATTAACTCTGAGTTTACCCTTCCGTTAATTAAGGATATTTTAGAATGAATTCCTGGAAAGCTTTTTACTCTACTGAGTGCTTCGGTCAGCTTTTCTCGAGTCGTTGCGCCGGCGTCGATCTGCTGGAAAATCAATTGCATTGTATCATAACCGAAGAGTGTATATTTTGAAGGGTGTTTCTTCTTCTCCCTATAAAATAAGCCAGCAAACTCTGAGTATGCTGGATCGTGGCGATCCATGTAGAAATCTGATATGAATATTGCTCCATTGAGATATCGCTTTTGAGCATCGAGTTGGTCGGGACTGTACCACTCACCTGTTCCAAGAAGCTGGGCTTTGATGTTGAAATAGGTCAGCTGCGGCGCGATAATATCAATTTCTTCCGCGTCACTGATTGGGATGAATATCCCTTGGATCGACGTAACCGAGATGCTCAAGTCTTCTTGCGATCCGGCTTGAGAATCGGGCGGCAGTCCCGCCTTTCTGATGGCAAGAAACTGTTCACTGAGATCACTGGCTCCTTTTTCATAAGACTCATACATAACGATTGATGCGCCCAGACGTTTCGCTTCACTTGAAAAACTTTCCGCCACTGCTTTTCCAGTGAGATCAGCAGGTCCAAGAATTGCCAATGAAGTCAACCCAAGTTGTTCGACCGCATATCTCGCCATACTCTTCCCGCGCGAAGCAAGATCAGGATTGCCTTGAAAGATGTGAGAACCAACGGCGGCAATCCCGTTTGCTGTCGCGGTAGGCGAAATGAGGGGAATGCGACATGTCTCGGCAGCGGGTGCACAGATCATCGCGATGTTACTGAACAAAGGTCCGATGACACCGATAACATCTCTATCTTCGCAAAACTCTCTTATCACGCCAAGAGCATTTGCTGAATCCCGCCCCGTGTCACGAATCTCAAGCGAGACATTCACATGGGTACGATGGTGCTCCTGATACTGACTGAGAGCGAACTGAATACCATCCATCATATCGTCGGCAAGTGGCTTCCACGGAGATTGAGGATCCTTCTTCATTAACGGCAGCATAATGCCGATCTTGAGTCGAGATCTCATGAGATTAATATCTTTCAAGGATCGAACGCGATTGACAAGACTGCTCGGTTGTTGACGGTTGAGAATGTTCTCGACAATCTCACTTGTTCCCTGAACATCTCCGGCGGCAGACATTTTCTCTGCCATCTTCAACATGACGAGATCCTTTGTTTCAACCCGCGCAAGCTGCGCGGATAGCCGGCGGAGACTCTCGATCTTCATGTGTTTGTCTGCAATCGATTCAAAGAGTTCGGCAGCGCTCCGGGACACCTTCGGATCGTCCGTCGCCTCCATACAGCGGAGAAACTGTGTCGCCGCCGCCTCATACCAGTGGAGCATCATGTAATCAAGCCCTAACGTGTAGCGAGCATCATCAATGTAATTCGTTTCCGGAAACAATTTTAGCATGTTGACCAACAGCGTTATGGACTCCGGATATTTGGTCAGATGGAACAGTGCCTTCGCTGCCATTACATACGCCGCTGTGGTTCGTTGATGCGTGGGCTGTTGTTGACGCAAGGAATCGAAGGTACCTAAGGCCTCCCCAAATTTCCCTGACTGAAATAACTGGAGCGCAGATATAAACTGGCGTTCCGCATCTACACTGTACTGAAATTTCTCTTGTCCGGCTGCCCCTATGATCAACAACAGTTCAAGAGACAAAAGGAGAGCGAACTTTCTGACTACCATGAAGAATGTACACCGTGGACGATGTGATCGATTACTTTGTACTTTGCTTGCCTTGGTGTTGCAGCTTCCACCGTGCCTCTCGAACCCGGGTGTTCACCGGGTCAACCTCAAGCGCTCGATTAATCAACTCCATTGCACGCTCGCTCTCCCCTTTTCTTGATAACACATACCCGAGGTCGACCATCGCATCGACTGACTGAGGATATAACTCTAATGCTTTGCACAGATAGGGTTCTGCTTCGGGATATCGCTTCAATTGCATGAGCGATTCACCGCACATTTGCCAATTTGTCGGTTGATCCGGATCTAAGTCAACCGACAAAATAAATTCATTGTACGCTTTCTTCCACTGATCGATACGGCTATAGGCGAGCCCCAGGAGATAATGATTGATCGCGCTGTATGGATCCGAAGCGATCCCTTTCTTGAGGTATTCGATCGCTTCGGGATATGCCTCGCGCTTAACCAGCAATTCGCCAAGAGACTCGTTGATCTTTGGAAATGCGGGATCATACTTCATTGTTAAACGGAATTGTTCCTCAGCCTCGATGAATTTGTTTTGATAGAAATATGCAATCCCCATGTTGAAATGAACTTGTGGAAGTTGACGCGTCGCTAATTTCTGGAACAAGAGGATCGCTTCCTTGTATTTATCGAGACGTAGATGATAGCTTCCAAGAAGAAAAACGATTTCCGGATTGTTTGGGAATTTCTCAGCCGCGCGTAGAAGCAGGTGAATGGAAGCGGGGATCTGTCCCCTATCAGCATACAGGGATGCAAGCTCGACATATGGGAGGAGGAACGACGGCTCGGCGATGATGAGTCGAAGATACACTTGAATGGCGTGAAGATATTTTTCCTCTTCGACAAGCGCCCGCGCCTGATCCAGTCTTCGGGCAAGCTGTATTTCATTCATCTTCATAACTGACGAAACATACCGAAAAATAGAACGAATTTCAACCCAGTCAATAGTCTTTACGGAGGGCACGCACTCCAACAGTCAATGATATTGAACCGATGCCTATAGAGAACATGAGAAACAATCCCACAACAAGATATATGGACTGACGATCGAACGGAGTATCACGAAGGATGTAGCCAATGTATTGGTGTATTGGAATAAACACTACTGCCACAAGAATGATCAGATAGAGCAGACTGACCAGAAACGTAAGTGTTGCGCTTTGGGACGAAGCTACTTTAATCGGGTTCTTCTCAGTAAAGTTCGCAAAGAAGCTCCCAGCCCCCAGATTAAATCCGACAAGCGCGAACGAGATAGCAAACATGAGGATCGACGCCACACCAACAAGCATTGGGAAATCCGTCAACGATTGATGGGAGAATAGAACAAGTATTTCACTCACGACGGCAATTGGCACGAAGCTTATGAGAAACTTCAGCCAAAAAACCTTCGATCGCTTCACAGGCGCAATCAAGACGGACCAGAAATTCATCCCTTCGATGCTGAAGATAGGAAACACAAACCGCAGAGCAATAGAGGCGATCAAGAATGCACTGAACAGCAGAAGAACCATGTACGAGACTGTCTGAAGGAAAGGAACGGGCTGCTTCAAATTAATCTTCGCCACACTTGTTATAAAAGTGATTATCAGTATAGAGATGATGCCCAGATGGATCCACTGACTCGGCTCGCGAATGAACTGCCAAAACTCCTTCTTCAGGAAAACGCTTGTTTGTTGATCGACCGTGGAGCGCTTCGTGAGTGCAAACGCCTGAAGCATTGGAATGCGTGATTCATCAGACCTTCTCATATTGAGCGACGCAAGCCAGCTTCGGTAAAAGAATTTCTTTCCGAGATACATCATGCAAGCAAAAATACACCCCGAGGCGAGAACGAGAATGACGGTATACGATAGCGCATACGAAGGGTCACCCCGCATCGTCCAATAGAGCGATTCTGCAATCCAATGATTGGGAAGATACTTTGCGAAGGGCGGATCAAGATATGCATAATAATCATCCACCCGCGGGTAATGTGCCCAAACGGAAGCAACAAGTTCCATTGGATTGCTCATCGTAAAGTACACGTACAGGAGGGTCAGATAGATGATTACGAGAATCACAACGATTTTCTTCACCCCCAGAGTATCGGCAAACCGCATGAAGGTGATCATAACCATAACGGCAACGCACCCGGCAATCAACATGAACGGCATCAACATGAACAGCATCGTCTGTACGTAGAACGTCCACGACATATGAAAATGAGATCCATACCCAACTAACACTGCCAGAGCCATCAGAAAGAATGTTGTGGAGCTGTAAAAAAAGTTGTCGAAGAATTTGATGAGGAACAGGTTTGCGTGCGAGAGCGGCTTGGTCAGATAGAATGCTGTTTCCGGTGAACGATAGAATGCCGCATAGGAGACTACGATGTTGCCTACGTTGATAGAGAGAAAGAACACAAAAAGCAACATCGATAAGAACCGATGAAGCAAGAATAGACCCAGACGAGCCGTATCCAAAAGATAATCCGTTGCAATTCGCGAGAAATAGTAAGCACCGATAGCAAATCCACCAAAAACGATCAGCGAGCCAGCGGTCTTGACGAGATTTTCCAGAGTTAACTCCGTCGAGAGTTTGAGAAAACTTCGCAGCTTAAAATTCAAGATGTGAACGATCTCAGTCATAATTCACTGTGCGTTATTTCGTGAGCTCCAAAAAGGTCGATTCAAACTGCCCATTGTATTTGTCCTTAAACATCTGGAGAGCACCAAAGGCATCTTCGAAAACTAATCTTCCCTGTTTCAAAATACCAATGCGGTCGCAGAGTTCTTCGACCACTGGGAGGCTGTGGGTCGACATGAAAATGGCAATACCTTGCTTGGACTTTCGTTTGAACACTTCCTTCACAATGTGTGCACTCCTGGGGTCAAGACCAACCATCGGCTCATCGACAACGAGCACCTTCGGGTCGTGCAAGAGTGCTGCCGCGATCACAATCCGTTGACGCATGCCCTGAGAATAGAATTCTGTACGACGGTCAATCCATGATCCGATTTCGAATGTGTCTGTGAGCTCTTTAATTCGTTCAGTTGCAGTTTTGTAATCGATCTTGTAGAGCCCAGCACTGAAATACAGAAACTCCCGACCCGTGAGCTTCTCATACAAAAACGGCTGATCAGGAATGTATCCCGTGGCAAGTTTCGCTTCGAGTGGTTGTGTTTGAATATCAAAGCCATGTATGGTGATGGACCCTGAGGTGGGAGTAAACAACCCCGTCATCATTTTGATTGTCGTTGTCTTGCCAGCTCCATTTGGACCCAGGAAGCCGAAAAACTCTCCCGGCTTTACTGTGAGGGTCAAATCATCAACAGCAAGAACATCGCCGAACTTCTTTGTTAAGTTACTCAGTCGAATCATGCTTATCAATTCTCTCTTTCAGAATCATTCATCTGGAAATATACTCTGAATAATGTTTGAAAAATAAAGTAAAGAAGCAACATCCTTCCAAATGAAGATCACGTTAGTTTCCGGTTGGAATTAACGACCGGTTTTCGTATATTTTGCCATAGAAGCTGTTGCGTTACAACCTCAATACCTCCACTGGGGTGTTACGGAGGCAGAATCAGCTTCATTCATGCTGAAGTGGCGGAACTCCCGCCGTAGGCGGGTAAAGGCAGACTTGGTCGCCTCGGGCGACCGCGCGGGACTCAATATGCATTATGTTTATGTGCTGCAATCAACGAAGGACGGCAAGCGTTACGTTGGTATAACGAACAATATTATACGTAGACTTCGACAGCACAACAGCGGTAGAGTCCCCGCAACAAAGGGCAGGAAGCCCTTAGCCCTTCTCCGACTTGAGGAGTTTGACGATAGATCTGAAGCAGCTCAACGGGAGAAATACTCTAAGTCAGGCCTTGGCAGAAAAGAACTCGAACAACTGTTGAATCTGTAGCATCATTTTGCTGAAGTGGCGGAACTGGCAGACGCGCTGGACTCAAAATCCAGTCCGGCTTACCCCGGGTGTGGGTTCAACTCCCACCTTCAGCACTTGAAATCCTCTCTTCAACATTCTAGAGCATCCGTCCCTCCGCTCATGACTTCAGTCATTCCATTCATTGCCGCTTGGTGCCTGTATTCTTGCATCTGTTTCAGTCAGCAGAAATCCGAAGTAATAATGGATGACGATTTCAAAAGTTATCTAACTGGATCAGATGGATCTCCTATGTGGCATCCAGTGAAAGGCAGTTGGCAAATCGTCGGGAATAAATATGTTCAGCAGTCGGATGATTATGATTGCGCAAGCTCGCTCGATGTCTTCCTCAATGAGTCTTTTGAACTTGTAACAACGTTTGAACACCTCGACGGTGAAGTCGGTGCTGGGTTCATTTTTTCCTCATCACAACGAGAGAATACTGATTTTGCCCAGATGGTCCGTTTCGATGGCAACGCTGTGTTCATCATGGGCTATTTCCAGAACGGCGAATTTAACGGAACCAGGTCTACAAAAACCGGGGTAATTGAACCCCACACTACTCACACATTGACACTTCGCGTCGATCGAGATCATGATCGATACTCTTTGCTGCTTGACCGCAAAGTTCTTTATGCCGAAGTCCCACTCATCTATCCTGCTGGATACGTCGGACTACAAAGTTCTGGCGGACGAGTACAGTTTCATCACGTCACATTGACTCGCCTACCGATGCGATCTCCTCCACCCGACATGAATTGGGTAAAGCGATTTACCCTCACAAGAGCACAACACATGTTGATCCCCAACGAGCGAGGGGGCGTTGTTGACGAGTTCAGTTTAGATGGAACGAAGGTCCGACAGATCGGCACTTCATCTCTCTCCAAGGGTCAACTCCATAAGCCGAGCGCCGTTGCCCTGTTAGATGATACTACGCTGGTCATTACAGATCGTGGCAGCAACCAGCTACACCTCTTCTCGATGGATGGACACTGGAAGAAATCGAGCGGATGGAGGGGGAAGGATCGCGGTCAGCTCGATGAGCCGGTCGCGGTCGCCGTTAATGCGAAGCGCCAGATTTTCGTGCTTGAAAGAAACAACAATCGTGTTCAGGTCTTCGATGAGACGCTTCACTCGCTTGCTGATTTTGGAAGCGATAAACTGAAAGGACCTCTCGACCTTGCTCTTTTGGATAGCTCGCTGTTTGTGGTTAACACTGGACTAAGTCAAATCGAGTGTTACACTTGGAATGGGACAAAAGCAACATGGAGAAGATTCTTTAGTTACGGCGGTGGCGAAGGCAGGGGAATCACCGTCAAGGACAGCACAATCTATCTTAGCGTTGTCAACGAAGTGCGAGCCTATGCAACTACCGGATCCCTCCTTCACTCATTCCGCGGCAGGTGTGTCAATTTTGTTCTCCCACAAGGAATGGTTGTAGTATCCTCACATGATCTTTACGTAGCGGATTATTTTGGCGGACGGATTGTGAAGACAACGACTGATTTGCTTGGATCCAGAGCCGAGGATTTTTTATCGAGACCCGAGCACGGCTACGGTTGAATGGCAAAGTGTTGAGCGAAAACCGGGAAGCGTGTCATACACACCTCACGGTTCGTATGTATTCGGCTCGGGACGCGAGGACAGTGCATCTACCCTTCACAAGATCACCCTCAAAGATCTTCCTGCGTCATGGACATGTCATTTCCAGTTTGAGCCGACTCTCGAGACAATCCCACAACGCAATCGACATGAACCTCAATATACGTTCACCACGCCCGCTGGCAAGCAAACGAAACTGTACGCACGCCTACCGATGATTGCCCTTATCTTCGCCAACGTAGTGGACGACAAGAATACCCGACCTACTGATCCGCTTCAACCTCTCATCTCTTCTTCAGAAATTGATCGGATTAAGAGTCAGTTGGCTGATGCCGTTCGCTTCTATTGGATTCACTCTGGGATGAAATTGTTTCTCGATCTGGAACCGCTCGTCGTCCAAGAGATGCTCAAGCGCAGCAACCTCTACGGCGATGAATGGTGGTACCCGCCGCGCGATAGCGTTCTGAAACATTACCTAACACTCAGCGGCAAAGATATCAAGAACTATAGCGGCATCCTCTACCTTACGTGTACCCAACAGTACGATACAACACTCAAGAAATATCTGCTCGCGGGAAAAGGAGGGGCTTTCACCAACGGTGTTGGAACCGGCAAAGGGTATGGCATTTCGTGGTGGGATGTTACAAAGCCGAACCATAACGCCGGGAATAACTGGTTGATGGTGCACGAGTTCAACCACCAGCTTGACGACATCTTTCTTGCAAGCGGCTATCCAGAATATTGGTTCAACCACATTTCGCCGACGATCGGTACTGCCGCAACGTTCGGTGAACACTTCGATGCTAATGCGTACATCCTCCACATCGTTCCTCCTGAGGAATGGTACAATTTGAAGCACACCGACCTCAAGACAACTCGAGACGCTGATATGGACGGCATTCCGGATAACGATCCATCGCTCCCGCTGGATGAAGTTCGTCTCGGCAGCGACTCAACGAAGACGGATTCGGACGGTGATGGGGTGAGTGATTTCGATGAGCTTTCTTTGTCGACCTGGATTTCGGAGGGATGGGGAGAAACCTATGGCGGTCACGCGATCTTCCCGGCGCTTTATCGGACAGATACGGACGGTGACGGAATCGATGATCGAAACGATCCTTATCCGTGTTATCACGTGAACCCTGAAGTGCACAGGCTGCAATCGGCGGGTTCTCAGCTTCTTCGGCCGTTCGCAGCGCTTCATGATTCGCACATCAATGCTTCGATCTTCACTGCATGGGACGACTCATCGCTCCATTTTCAGTTCGTCACTGATCGGAACGTGCCCATCAAGCTGATGCTCGACGCCGGTGCGGATGGATGGTTTCTCGGACGGGGAAATTTCTTAATCATGGTGACACCCGTAGGAGACTCAAACGTTCAAGCCCAAGTCCAGATCTTCAACGCCACTGACCCACACAAGTGGCCCTTCATGGATGAATCTCTTACCAATTCGATTCACCTTCAATCATCCTTGCGTCGAGAGGGACAATCCTTTGTGACTAACCTCTCCATCTCACGCAATACCTTTTTGGGGTTGACGACCACCGAAGGGACAGCGATCGGCATTCTCATCGGGTTCCAGTGCGTGTTCGATGAAGATGGCACTAAACGATACGTTGATCTCTTCGAACCGAATCGATTCTTCACGATCAAATTGAAAAGGTGAGTCTCCATAAAAACAAAAGCCGGGAAGTTGAATTTCCCGGCTCGAAAAAATAGCTTTCGCTCACTTAGCGTCGCTTCTGACTGTACCAACCGGGAATAGGAGTGTTGGACATGTAGAATGAATTCTTCGTGTTGCTTGCCTCAACCGGACCACCAACATCGTTAGCATATCTCGCGAGAGAATACCACTCTGGAATGAAGCCTGCAGGTTCGTTGTTTGGATATAGGTCCTCCCCTGGGAAGTAATTGAGCTGAGGTCTGAAATTACCCCACCGTGCAACATCAATAACCTTCGAATCGAACCCGAGATATTTACCCGTCGTTATCAATATTTTAATGAATTTCTTTTCCAATCGTATTTCACCTGAGGATAGTAGTGTCCAGAGTGTAGGACCTGATGGGGATATGAGACCAAACATACTCTTTGGGTTGCCAATTTCAACTGAATCAAAACCAATAGAGACGTTAGTCACGTGATTATTTCCAGGACCCAAATTTGTATGGTCCTTGAACTTCGCACTATCACTGACGATGACGAAAAAACCTTGAGGAGAAATGGTAGGTTGAGGATTGTCAAAGACATCTATGTAGTTGATAATGCCCGTATCGACCTTTGTGATATAATCAAAGTTAACTGTGAAAGTAACAGGATCAAAGAAGAAGTACCTTCTCTGGCCCCACATGGTAAGCTGGTAGTAGCTAATTACCGCCGTATTAAGCTGTAAGAAATGGGCTCCAAGCAACCTGTTCCCTGTCCCACTATTCTGAACCTTCCATGTCTTTCCTCCATTTGTTGTTGCAACAATGATACCTGCCTCTCCAAATACCCAGCCTCTAACGCTGTCAACAAATGTCACAGAGTACAGATTAGAAGTCGTCCCGCTCTCTTCTGAGGTCCAAGTCTTGCCTTGGTCTGTGCTTTTGAGAATCGTACCGTTATCTCCTACAACCCAGCCAGTGTTGTGATTAAAACCTGCTTCTCCCGAGAAGAAGCTCGCACGGAGCGTAACGGAAACACCCGAACTCTCTGCCTTCCACGAACCACCAGCATTCTGAGTGTATGCAATCGCACCATTGTCGCCAGTCGCCCAACCGGTGTCAGAGACGAAGACAACAGAAGTATAGTTCGTTCCGGACTGAGTCGGAGGCGGAGGTTGGGGTGTCCACGAGCCTGACAACCGCCCGGTCACAATCGTCCCGGAATCTCCCACTGCGTAGATCCGCCCTGCGTCAACGAAGAAAAATCCCTGGAGGTTTTTTGTTGTATTGCTGGTCAGTTTTGTAAACGCCCACCCCCGGTTGATCGATTTAAGGATCGTACCATGATCACCAGCAGCCAACACCACTGGACTTTGTGCTGGCGAGACAACTCTGTTCAAACGATATTGGGGAAGAGGATTCCTACTGGTCAAGTCGGTGAATGTGTAATTGTGCAATGAATCCCCTTGAATCTTAAAGATTGATCCCCCATCTCCAACAGCGTAGCCAGTATCAGGATATGAAAAGCTTACGGAGTTAAGTGTGGTTGCGGTATTACTTGAAACCAAAGCCCAAGTTTTCCCATCATCATCTGTGCGGAGAAATGTTCCATTAGCGCCGACCGCGTATGCCGTTGCAGGCAGTGTAAAGTCAAATACTCGAATCGGTGTATTTGTAGGGTTGAAGAGTTCTATCCACGAGTAAGCGTAGTACCGGTCCGGAGAGATCGTGAACACTTCATTAATGATGAGATCACCAACTGATGCCGATCCTCCATTAGGAGGCGGCCCCTGGGTTAGCAGCTCGCATCCTGATATAAATATCACCCCAATAATAACAGCAGAAAAAATAGCGTTAACCAACGATTTCATTTCCTTCTCCAAAATAATAACGAGAATTCCGGGAACCACTACAACTGTACTTGCAACGTAAAGGAATGCGTGCCGGGTAGGTATTTAAAATTATTGTACCCATAGTCAAGCATGCTATCAAACCCGAGCGAGTTGAGCTTCACGCCGAACCCGGCAGTGATATTTTCCTGGTCATAGGAAAACTTCCAGCCACCGCGTAGTGCAAAGGTGTTGTTGAACACATACTCCGCGCCGAAATTGTATTGCTCATCCGCGTCGTTCAGGCGTGCAATCTGCAACGTTGTAATAAACTGATAGTCTGCCTCTTTCATGACATCGACCAAGACCCCGAACCTTAGTGCAGTCGGCAGTGAATATGTTTCATTTAGGAATTTCACGTCTTTACCGATATTCGTCAGCGATACTCCAATGTGGCTTCGAAGAATGGGGATATCGTAGAGTGTCCCAATGTCAAACCCAAAGCTCGATGTGCCGATCTCTGTGTTATACAGATAAGATTGGATTACCTTTCCCGACAGTCCCACCCGAAATTGGTCCGTCACTTGACGTGCATACGCTAAGCCGATTGCAAAGTCGCTTGCACGGAATGTTCGCCCTGTTCCTTCCGGAAACGCTGGGGTGGTCTCGATCATATCGTCGGTTGTTAATGTTGTAATACTCACTCCCACAGCGCCGAAGCCGGGAAGGTTCTTGACGATACCTGCAAACGAATGCTGAATATTTGCGAACCACGACGTGTATGTTAATCCGACGCCGATATTATTCACTGAAAGTATTCCGGCGGGATTAAATCCGAGCGATGATGGACCTTCAGCGACTGCAACTTGAGCACCACCAATACCAATTGCGCGCGCGCTCGTGGAAAACTTCAAAAACTGTTCCGAGACCGTTCCTGATCGATTCCCTGCAATCGTTTGGCATAGTATTATCAGAGAGAGGGATGCAATGATACTTAGCTTTGTCAACACACGTAATGTTTTCATAATTCTTCTCCTCTTAATCAACGAATCAACGCAAACTTGCCAATCTGTTTTCCGAATTCAGATTCGACAGTAAATACGTATACTCCACTTGCCAACGCTCTGTGGCTATCGCTGAGCAGATCCCAGTCGAGCTCTCCCTTGTTCTCCAATTGGGGGTCGTTCCCGGCAACAGCAAGTTGGTGCGAATCATACTCAAGTGTGGCAACTTGATCACCTACGAGCGAGAATATTCGAATCGTACATTTCCTCGGGAGGTGGATAAACCTTATCTTGCGGCTATTCTCCGTCCAATTTCTGCTCAATCCTTCCCATCCCCCATTCTCATATGTGTAATCCCGATCGACTCGATACGGATTCGGCACGACGAGTACTTCACCAAGATTATCGGAGGCAGAAAATGCCAGATCTACCTTCACTTGATTTTGGCGTACGCTCGACTCACTGTTTTCTGTAAACAGTGTGTCAAACCGTACACTCCCGTCAGCGTTCTTGACGGGGATGATGGCGATATCCGGTATCCCAAACGATGTGACAGAGTACCAATATCTCTTTCCACGCACAAGATTCGTATCGACGAACACCGTGTCGATACCGACATTGTACTCATAAGGATCACCAGGCAAATCAAATTGTCGCAGCAGTGTGAAGCTAGTTGCCTGAGGTGGATCATTCGGGTCTTCGCTTCGATACAAGCGATATCCTTCGAAGATTCTTCCACCAGAAAGCTTACCGTTTACGTCGCAGATGTGTCCCGTACATGCACCAACAACACCGCCGCAGGGTGGATTGATTCTCCTCCAATCCGTATCAGGAAGAGCTCCAGCAATTTTATTTGAATCATCCCACGTGTCACGGGGATCAGGACAACCCGGAAATCTGCCCCACTCGAGTGTGACCTTCTTGAAACCTTGGGTGGCTCTCAGACAAGGTGAGGGTGGAATAACTGGCGCAACATAACCGCGATTGTACAGCTTTAAGGCTTTCTCAGCGTTTTCCTTTAAGTTATTTGGTCCTTCAGCAACACCTAAACCTGATACTAAGGCAATAGAGATTCTGAAAGTATCACCCGGACTCATTGTTTCAAAGGGACCAAAGGAGAAGAGAAAGCGCGTGTCTGAAGGATTTGTTGAGGGCTGACAGGGAGCAATTAACTCGTTCGGATAAGCTTCCCCACTCATGAGACTGTATAAATTTGAATCAACTACTCCGGGGTCGGGCCGGCCTGTACCATTAAACCATTGGAAAATGTACTTCAGCGAATCCAGAGGCCGAGGTGTCTTCAGCACAGTTATCCCGAGCGGGGTCGAACCTCTGTCAATTGCGTTATGAATGTATGCCGTGCGAAGTGTGTCGAAATAACAGGCGAAGTCGTTGGCATAATACTGTGGTACATTGGCTGGTCCAACATCCATGTCGGCGAAGAATCCGACATAAACCTGTCTAATGGTCTTCCGACCAACGTTGATGAAATAGTAATCAAACGGCAACACACCTTCAGCAAAGTTTTTGTCCCACGCATATGACTTTTGAATAACCTTTATACCCATTTGAACGTGATTCGATACGGTAGGTTGACGAAACGTATCGATTGCTGAACAGTAGAGATCATTATCGGAGATGGCAGCATAATCTTCGTCAACATGTGGTTCGCCATGATCGGGAATTCCATTCCTTTCCGTATAAATGTCTGGGTCGTTTTTGAACCGAAGAGTTCCATCAGGGTTTGGATGGCACCGGTCACGAGCGGCTGGGTCGTAATTATCGCCCGCAGGATCGAGATTGGTCTGACTGTACGGTTTTCCATCGCAGCTGACTTCGAGGGAATCCGGTAACCCGTCGGCACCGACGTCATCTGTTGTGGGATTCCAATCACCATCATTATCCAGACCATCGAGATCATCTTCATCTGTTTTTCCATCTCCGTCATCGTCGCATCCGCGTTGGTTTACTGTAATACCTTTATTGAAATAATATCCGCTGTAGCCAAGGGGGTCGAATGTTTTTCCCTTGGGCCCGGTTGACGTTCGCCAGAACCGTTCCCTTGGTAGGTGCTTAAGCTCAGGCAAAATTTCCTTACGCGCGTCAGATCCATTGTACCCTTCGTCCACTCTTCTAACCCCGTCGATGAGTCCCCCGATCCACGGACCGGCTCCATAGAGATGCTCGATACCCGATCCCGCCGGGTATTCCAGCCCAAAGACGATCTTACCATCAGGTCCCGTATCACCACAATTCAGATCTAACGCCTGGCAACCAATTGCCATCTGGTTACTAAGCCAAACCCTCATGTTAAATCCCTGCTGGATACGCAGGGCGAATGATACCGTTTCCTTCGCGATGCTATTTTTCTTGGAGGGATTTGTTGAGGAAAAAGAGAGATTGATGAAGCCCAATATGAGAATAACCGATGCAACCAATGTTTTCATAATGATCCCTCCATCTCAAAACGTGAAGCATTTACGGAAAGAAATTTGCCTTTGATGACACGTGAATTAGGAAATCTCACAAGTCTCGGTTATGAGTGTTGTTACGCGAAGATTGCAGATTTTTATCTTGCGTCTCTACTGTGCTGGACAGTCGGTGGTGTTTGCCAGAAATTTAGGGAATAGGGAGATGATAGTCAAGGCAAATCCCTGACGATATCTTTGGAAATGAGAACCGTGCTCACCTTCGGGAAGAAGGGAGACTACCGACAGAGTAAGAAGGCAACTGCTTTCACCTCCCGCGATGTGAGAATGGACGTTTTGTTTCCCGGTGACCCCGTCTACCACGGTTTCGCCCCTTTTCAAGGTGGATAATCTTTCCTATCCACTCCTTCCCGTCAAGCGATGAAATAGCATTCATAGCTTCCTCCTCTGATCCCATCACCACAAATCCATAATCTTTTGCTTCACCAGTACGGATGTTGGTGATAATCTCAACGGAGACCACATTCCCATACGCTTCAAATAGTTTCCGCAAATCGTCATTAGTGATTTGGAGTGGCAAATTTTTTACATAGATATTCATTTGGTATTAGTTCCAAAAGGAATGTTGTGGTGGGTGATTGTAGAGAATTCTACAATCAAAGTCAAACTGAAGGATTGAGAACTTTCGATGACAAACCTTTTCGATCCCCGACAATGGAAATGTTCTCTTGAGACTTCCCCCAAGAATCACTCAGACTCATTCTGTTGCGTAAGGATCCCCTCTAGTTGTGAAACAACATTCTCAAATGCCGATAGTGCTTCGACGATAGGAGTGGGTTGTGTCATATCAAGTCCAGCATGCTTTAGCAGATTGAGTGGGTAGTCTTTTCCACCGCTCTTTAAGAGTTCCAAATATTGCTCTACGGCATTACCGCCCTTCTGAAGAATACGGTGGGAGAAACTATTTGCGGCTGAAAAGCCTGTAGCGTATTTGAACACGTAGAAGCTGTTATAAAAATGCGGGATGCGCATCCATCCAAACTTGACTTCTTCGTCGAGGATAACTGAATCGCCATAATAGCGCTCATGCAAACGATAGTACGTCTCATTGAGTGTATCAAGTGTAAGTGGAACCCCTCGTTCTGCCGCCTCATGAATTTCTTTCTCGAACTCCGCGAACAATGTTTGAACAAAAACCGTTGCCCTAAAATTATCAGCGTAGTGAGTGAGAAGATATATCAGCTGTTGAAAATCGGTCGTTTGTTGAAGCAAATAGTTCATTAAGAGGGCTTCATTCAGGGTCGAAGCGATCTCGGCAATGAAGATACTATACCCTGCATATCGAAATTCCTGATGTTGATCCGAGAAATACGAATGGAGGGCATGGCCCATTTCGTGCGCGATTGTGAACAGATCGTCGAGGCGATCTTCATGGTTAAGAAGGATAAAAGGATGGATCCGGTACACTCCCCAACTGTAAGCACCATTGTGTTTGCCTTGGTTCTCATATACATCGATCCAGCCACTCTCCCACGCCTGCTGGACAATCTGAATATAGTCGTGCCCTAATGGGGCTAATGCTTCATTTATAATCTTTTTGGATTCATCATAAGTAATCTTCCAATCGAAATCAGGGACGAGTGGGACGTTCAAGTCATACATATGCAATTCTTCAAGTTGCAGAATCTTTTTCCTCGCGTTGAGATATCGGTGGAAGACTGGAAGCCCCTGATGAATCGTCTCAATCAAGTTTGAGTAAACATCCGGTGGAATATTGTCCGAGAATAATGCCATGTCAAGTGTTCCACGATATTGGCGGGAGCGGGCGAAGAATATATTTTTTTCGACATTGGCGTTAAAAATACTTGCGATCGTATTCTTTTGCTTCATGTAGCTTCCGAACATTGCATGGAAGGCTTCCTTCCGAACACGGCGATCGCGACTTTCCATAAAGCGACCGTAACGGGCATGTGTCAGTTCAATCTCATCTCCTTGTTCATCTGTGATGGTGGGAAATTTCAAATCGGCATTGTTCAACATCGAAAAGATTGTTTGTGGCGTCTGTGCCATCACGCCTGCCTTCGCCAGCAGCGCTTCTTCGTCTTTCCTAAGTGTATGAGGTTTCTGACGCAACATGTTCTCCAATGTAAATCTGTAGAACGAGAGTTCTGGATCTTCGATCGCTTTCAGGAGCTGTTCCTCGGATTGTGCGAGGAGTTCAGGTTCGATGAAAGACATCGCCTCACTCACTTCAACGGAGAGCTGTTTGATCGTTGTGACGCGACCCTGATGTGTGACATCGGAGGTATCCTCATGGTGTTTCAAGTGAGCATGACTGTAAAGTTTTTCAACGGTGCGGCTAATGCGGTCGGATAATTCGAAACACTCCTTGATATGTTCCGGTGATAAGAGTTTGCCACTAAAGGACCGAAGTGTCGGAAGCATTTCTTTAACTTCCGCTACATCATTGTCCCATTGCTCGGTTGACTCATAAAGATCTGTGAGGTTCCACTGATAGGAGGTTGGAACGGTCTCACGTTTTGGAACAGTGTTCATTCAGAATCCTTCATTAAAAAACCATAGAATATCTTCCGATGGTTTTCAAGATACAAAAAAAAATGGTTGAAATTCAACGAGAGGGGTCCGGTGACACAAACGAATTGCACACTGCATTCAGGGAAAATTCTCGCAATCGTAAGGAGGATGGCACCCGTTGGCGTAACTGTTCACTGCGTATTAGTAATTCGGGTTTAAGCTGGATTGTGGAGGAGGAACAGGATAAACTTGACCGAGCTGAATTTCCATGATATTCGTGGTCCACGAATGTTGATCCCGCGGTGTAGAGGCGGATTGATCGATAGAAAATGTGATCGAATAAATATGACTGATGATGGTTGAGAAAAATCGAGGCTGAGTTGTCGATAGGTTTGAGGCATTCGCAATGAAGATCAGGATGAATGCGAAAGTTGCTGCAGCATGAAATAGAATTGAATCAGATTGCTTATCGCGAAGATCGAACATAGAGCCTTCCTTTTGTTTTATGCTGTCAAGACCCGCGTTGCAAGTGCTTACAACATGTTTGGTGTTGTAAGATGTAAATATTTTGATCAAATGCAAGTCGGTTCTACTTCTTAGGAAGAGTGACAGGCAACGTCAATGAGTCCACCTCATTATGAATTGACGTTGTGCCATTTCCCTATTTTACGGGTTGCGGTGGCGGCGGCGGAGGTGGAAATGGGTCAAGACCATCTACGGATAATGGTTGAGAGCTTTCTGTGATTTGTCCTTGAGGTTGGTTACCGAATGCTGTTGAATAAAGAGTAGTGCTAACTTCCGAGATCAAACCCGGCTGGTTTGCAAAGTGTATTCCTGTGTTGGCAATAAAGAACAGGACGAAAACAAATATCGCTGCTATATGGAATAGCAAAGAAGCTTGATATGGACGTTGCGTTTTCATGGTATTCTCTCCTTTTGATTGAATATGTTAACGGTTTAACGTGACGAGGTGGACTCATGACGTTTTATAAAAGTGGTAAATTTTCTTTCAAAAACCAAAATAAAGTCGTGATATAGGTCGCAACATTCCTCGTTTTTCCTCAAATTCTTTAAATTATTTCTAAAAAGACTTGCAACTGATTTAAGAAAAGATTAATTTGATGTTGTTCGCCAAATTACCCGCCATGAAAAAAGAAGTCAAAATAGTGGTAGTGTGGATCGCCCTCCTGTTGCTTCTCCGCATGTGCCTTATTTTTCCCCATAGAGATATCGGATGGATTGGACTCATCAGTGCTGGATTGCAACTGTTGCTGGGCCTCATTTGTCTTTGGACTGCGCTAAGCAGTCAGGGAAGTCAGAAATACGTTTACATTCATTTTACGATTCTCTTCGGCTTTGTACTGATTCTGTTCATCGTCCAATTTGTAGGAAAGGCGATCTACTCATATTTTTGGATAGATAAGTTCGGTCTTAACTTTGTTTTGCTTTTCACAATTTTCTATGCTTTGGTCGATGATCTCTTTCGCTCTTGGAAGCTCACGACAAAATATTTGATTTCACTGTCGGTCGTAGGCGCGTTCATGCTTATCATATTTCTGCCCTATCTGACTAATCCGCTCAACCTCTGCAACGAGCAGGAGTACAAACAGTTTCGACAACTGAAGGCGAACTATACGAATTTTGTCAATCAATTTCGGCGTGATCCAAGTGAGGCAGATCTCATCCAACAATTGCCTGCGCTTACCACCGTAGGAAGCAACAAATCGGGGTCATCGATTGTTACCATTTCACCAGAGACAGTCCATGATCTCTTTCCATATCTTTTACCGGGTGGTGAAGGTTCCGTGTTTTGGAAACCAATACATTTTAGAACGTTCTACGTCAATGTGTTTCTCCTTCTCCTCATTGGTATTTTCCTCGCAATGATGTATCGTGATCAGAAGCCTCACTCGGCGTACATTGATAAACTGATGATTCTATTTTTTGCTTTTTGCTTTCTTGATATGTTTAATAACTATGCCTACATCAAAAGCGTAACGACTGAGACTTTTCAAGCTATTTTCACTGTCGGGCAGTACTTTTCGATCTTGTGCTTATTGATCATGGTATATGCCTTCGGACTCAAGTTTCGCTTCGCATATTCAACCACTGGTCAGTATTACGAAAAATTGCTTCAGGAATCACCTGAACGAGTTACTCGGTGGCGAGATGAACTCGATACGCTCATTTTGAAATCTTTTTTCAAAAATAATCGGTCTTCGTATAGTAATATCGGACAATTTGCACGTGCAGATCAACCAAATCAGATGAAAGGTAAGTAACATCATGAACTTCGAATCTACCCTTATAGGGGACAGCCCAGCAGTTAAACGACTAAAAAAAGAGATCCCTCAACTGGGGAAATCCCAACGCCCGCTTCTCATCAAGGGAGACGTGGGGGTCGGCAAGGGAATGATCGGGCGTCTCATCTACGAAGCCCTGAGCGCCAAAGGATCTCTCGTCACACTAAACCCTCTCACATCAACGGACGTTGAGATCAAGAATGTCCTGTCGGACGCCAATCCAACTGCTTCCGTGTATCTTTTCCGGGATATTGAAGACTTCTCGTTTCTTTACCAGGTCCAAATTCGTCGGTTTATCGAACCGCTTCCCAAAAAGGCTCACGTCCAGATCATCATAACGACCAAAAGGACAATCGGCGAGTCGCACAGAGAAGGTAGACTTGTGGAGGAACTCTATGAGCTCATGAAGAGTTTTGAGATGGTTACTATTCCGCCACTCCATCAGCGGCCGAGCGACATCCCACTGCTCGTCGAACAATTCGCAAAGAATGCATGCGAGAGTATAGGTGTTAAGTTGAAGGTTATTGATATCAACACTTTAGACTTTTTGGTGCGGCGAGATTGGAAAGAGAACGTACGCGAGTTGAAGTCCGTGATTGAACGAGCTGTCCTTACCTCCCAAGGCGAAATGATTGAACTGCCAGAGTATTTGATCGATGAATACTCCCAGCTCGATGGCATACTTGCGAATATCAAGATCAAGAAATCTTTTGCGTTCGATAAGTCGTTGTATAATTTGGAAAAGACCCTTATTGAACGTACGCTCGAAACTGTTGGTTACAACCAGAGTAAAGCGGCAGAAATGCTCAAGCTTTCTGAAGCAAATCTCAGGTACAGGCTGAAGAAATTTCACATACCGACGTCACAAGAGAGCAAAGAGAAATAATTGTGGAGAGGATGGCCGCGCAGGTACACCTTATGTGGTTTTAATCCTCTGTTCTGACTCAATTTCCCAATTACAATGAAAAAGAAATTATTCAAGGGGGTTGATTTTCATGTTTGCTTTTCATGGTTAATTCTTTGTACATTACCGGAGTTTAGATGACCCTAATTTCTCACAGTTACATTAACTTCTCGGAGGGTGTATGAAGCGTCGAATGTTGTTCGGTGTGATTATCTCCATGATCTTCTCATTGTCACTATCGGTTGCACAGACGAAGACAGATTGTGCGGTGAACGGCACCTCTGCAAAGAAATCCTGTTGCATGGAAGGTGCGAAAGCCTCGATGACATCTGAGACAAAGGCTACTGAACAACCTGATGCTACGCTGCACACAATGACGGTCAGCAGCAAAGTGGAAGACGAAAAATCTTCAAAAAACGACGATGGTGACTCTAAAGAATGTGTGTTGAAAGGTGCAAAGATGTCTAATGCATGCACCACGGCAGACAAAGCACATTGTGATATGGGAAAATCCGGTAAGATGATGAAAACAAGTAATAAGCTGGATTGCTGCAAAGGTAAAGCAAAAGCCGCAGAAGCAAAAAATACTGAAGGCAAGACAAAGCAAGACAAGTCCACATCTGACGGCAGAGGCACAAACTAAGAATTATGAGGGTGACGAAAGCCGTTCCAAGAACTTGGGACGGCTTTTTCGTTTCATGGAACTTAATTGCGATTTTTTAGCACGAACATATTAAAAACATCTTGTAATGTCCGGGTTCTCGTGTACAACATGTGGTTCACCGCTTAGCGAAGGAGCTAAGTTTTGCACTTCGTGCGGGAATCCTATTCGTTCCTCCCGTCAATTCACTTCCGAAGCTCATCTCTCATCGAATGCAAGTGTTTCTCGAAAGGGCATCTCTGGAAGCGCCAAAATAACGTATACGCTTTTGATCCTGGCTCTGTTTGGAATATTTGTTGTTATTTTTATGAGTCATCTCCCAGGTGGTTCTCATCCGGTTATCGCGAATCAACCCGATGTGGTAATGGCTTCAATGTTTACAGACGTCGTGCTCGCGCCTGAGCCAATCAGCGTCCAAGTAGTTTCTGGAAAGATTACATTTCCTCTCTCAGAACTACTCGCTAAGAAAATGGTGGAATTCGATTATCACTCTGACAATGTCACAATCCCCCTCCTTGCTT
>JACOSX010000111.1 GCA_016178625.1 Ignavibacteria bacterium | reverse complement strand
GCCAATGGTAACCCAGACTCTACCTCTTGGACAACTTCTATCTTCAATTCCTTTGTAAATCGCCGTCGACCCATAACCACGATTCTCCTTTCCGCCCAACTTAACCATTCTTACCGTCCGGCGCAAAGGGGTCAGTTCACTCAACTTGTATCATTTCTTGAATCTTTCCCTAATTTTGGTTATACTTCTATTTCAAAAACCTCAAAAACCAACCGAATTATTTGAAATCGAAAGGAAGTTTCAGAATGAAAGCAGTCAGTGGGATGCTTGTCATCTCTCTCATTGGGGCACTACTTCTTGGAGGATGCTCACCCAAGTCGAGCGAGATCGTCGTTCTCGAAGTCGGCGCAAGCAAAGTCAGCCTCAGTGAATACGAAAACTTTTTCACGAAGAACAGCGGCGGATGGGAAGCCGCCCGCAAAAGTTCAGCGGAAGAGCGCGAGCGATTTCTCGACCTTCTTACAAATTACAAACTGAAACTCCAGGATGCTTACGACCGAGACCTTTTGAATGATTCCGATATCGTGAGCGAACTGCGTGAGTACCGCACGAGCCTTGCCAGCACATTCATGCTTGATAAAGAACTAACAGAGCCAGGTGTTCAGCAGTTATACAAGCGTCGGACAGAAGAGATTCGCGCACAACATATCCTTCTCAAGGTAACGCCCGATGCAACGTCAGAGGAGACATTGAAAATCTATACCAAAGCAATGGATCTGATTCGCCGCGCCAAGGCTGGTGCAAGCTTCGATTCACTTGCGATTCAGAATTCTGAAGATCCATCGGTGAAACAAAACAACGGCGATATCTATTACTTCACTGCGGGTCAGATGGTTAGTGCGTTCGAGAATGCTGCGTACGCTATGCACAAGGGAGAAATCAGCACTCTACCCACACGGTCACCGTTCGGGTATCATATCGTGAAAGTCACCGACAGGCAACCTGTGCGCGGCTCAATCAGAGTCAGTCACATCATGGCACGGTTCCAAACATCTGCAACGGATTCGGCTGATACTGCAGCCGCGCTCGCTCGGGTCAAAGGTATTCAAGATAGTCTGAAACAAGGATGGGATTTTCACAAGCTCGCGGCGAAACTTTCTGAAGATGCCGGCAGTGCGCCACAGGGTGGCGATCTCGGTTGGTTTGAGCGCAGACGATTCGTCCAGCCATTTGATGAGGCTGCATTTAAGCTGAAAGCCGGACAAACTTCCGGCATCGTTCGGACGCCATTCGGATACCACGTTATTCACTGCGATAGTGTGAAATCGCTCCCTACATTTTCCCAGATGCGCGATGAGATGAAGAAGACATACCAACAACGCCGTTACAATGAAGATTATGCTGATTACGTCACGCAGATGAAAAAAGATTTCCACTACTCGCTTGACGAGAAGACATTCAACGCGTTCGTTTCGCATCTTGACTCAACGAAAACCTCAGGCGATAGCGCATGGTCAAACGCGGTGCCGGTGGATCTTAGTCAACAGACAATCATGATGGTAAGCGGTCGTATGATTTCCCTCGATACCGTCATGGTAATGTTGGAAAAACGTCAGGAGTTGCGCAACACACCGCTGCGATCGAACGAGCTGCGTCCCCGGCTTGATCGCATTGGGGAAGGATTCCTCCTTGAAGCGAAATCTGCCGGACTAGAGCAGCGATATCCGGATTTTGCCTCTCTCATGAGAGAATACACCGATGGCATCATTCTCTATAAGGCGGAACAGTTAGAAGTGTGGAATAGAACAACCGTCTCTGATTCTGCCCTCAAGAATTATTATAGCGAGAATAAGTCGAAGTTCATGTTTCCCGAACGCGTGAACATCAGTGTGCTCGCGATGGAATCAGATACGCTGGCGTATATGATCTATGATTCACTTACGCATGGAACTGAGTATGCGAAGTTCCTTTCTCGCTACAAAGAAGATCCCGATTTGAAGTCGCAAGATGGTAGTCGGGGGTTTCAACCTGTCGAGACTGATGGACTCACAAAACAAGCTTCTGCGCTTTCTGTGGGAGACATTTCCGAGCCGTTGGAGATGGACGATGGCAGATCCGCTATTGTGAAAGTGATCGCGAAGGAACCGGCACGACAGAAAACCTATGAAGAAGCAGGGGCTGAAATCTCCAACCAGTATCAGGAACATGCGTCAAAAGTTCTTGAACAGCAGTGGCTCGAGAAGGTGAAACAGCGCCATCCCGTTAAGCAGTACAAGGAGGCCCTCCGGAATGCCTTCAGTTCACCACAAGCATCTACTAAATGAGGGATGTCTCACTCTGGTTGGCATGTCTCCTCCCGCTGGTTGTGCTGGCCTGTCAACGTCGGCAGGCGGGAACGGTGATTGCCCGTGTGGGTGATGCAGAATTAACACTCGAAGAAGCGCGGACGCATATTGATACCTCTCGCACCATCGTTGATGGCCAGTTACGAAACTACGTTATGCACTGGGTGAACGAGGAGCTCGTATATCAAGATGCAAAACGGTCGGGTATCGTGAACGACGATCAAGTGAAACGGCAACTCGATGAGGCGAAGCGGCAGCTCGTGAATCAGACTTACCTGGAGCAGATGCTTTATGGAGATTCCTCAGCAATCAGCGACCACACGCTGCGTGAGTATTTCAACAAACATGCAGTAGAATTCTTCGTGCGAGAAGATATGATAAAACTGAACTTGATCGCGTTTTCAAACCGCGAGCGAGCGAGCTCGTTTGCCGCATTAGTCTCACGTGGATCATCATGGAGGGATGCCGTTGAGACCATCCGCCGGGACACAACAACACCTGCGAGCATCAACGCAGATGTGATGGGGCAATATTACACTATGCATACGCTGTTTCCTACTGAGTTATGGAAAGTCGCCTCCTCGCTCAATGATAACGATGCTTCATTTCCGGAGAAAACCTCCACCGGATACTGCGTTATCCAGCCACTTGCAAATGTCAAAAAGGGAAAACCTGCAGAGTTTGATCTTGTGAGAGATGAAATACGCCAGCGGGTGGTCATCGAGCGTCGTCGCCAGCGGTATGATGTGCTTCTCGGAACCCTTCGCAAACAATACAATGTTCAAATATTATTGGACTTAAAAACATCACCGGATACGATACAGCAATCCCATCATGAGTAAGACGGCCTTGGTACGTGGTGCACTTTTTCTCGCTCTTTGTCTCCAATCAATGGTTGCGCAGCCGCTTGTCATCGATCGGATCGCGGCGATCGTCGGAAAAGAGCCGATTCTTCTTTCCGACGTGAACGCTCAAACAGAGTATTATGCTTTTGCAAACCATACCGATCCGAACACTCCAGGATTGAAACAGCAAGTTCTCGATGCGATGATCAATGAGAAACTTATGCTTGCCAAAGCCTTGGAGGATACAACAATCATGGTGAGCGAAGACATGGTAACCAATCAACTGGATGCATTGATCCAGCAGCGCATTCAGCAAGCAGGGTCGGAGAAGAAACTTGAAGAAGTCTATAGTATGCCTATAAGCAGAATGAAGCGGGAATTCCGTGACGAGACTCGTAAGCAGCTTCTTGTTCAGCAACTGCAACAAACAAAGTTCGGCGACCTACAGGCTTCGCGTCGCGAGGTCGAAGAGTTTTTCACCCAGTATAAAGACAGCCTGCCTAACGTACCGGAGGAACTGGAACTCTATCATATGTACAAGATCCCCAAGATCGGTGAAGTGACGAAAAATGTATTAAAAGCCAAGTTGCTGCAGATTGCCGATTCAATTAAAGCTGGTGGTGACTTTGCAGCATTTGCCAAGCGATACTCCGAAGATGGCGGCACTGCATCGGCTGGCGGTGATCTTGGATTTGTCAGACGCGGAGAGTTCTTTAAAGAGTTCGAGGAAGCCGTCTTCTCTTTGCAAGACAACCAACTCTCAAGCGTGATCGAAACTCCGTTGGGGCTGCACATTATTCAACTGCTTGAACGGCGCGGCGAACAGGTTCATCCCCGGCATATTCTTCTTAAGTTCAAGAACGATACGACCCAAGTTGAATTCACCATTGCGTTTCTGAAAGGTCTAAAAGACAGTGTTGCACATGGCGTGAGTTTTTCTGATCTTGCAAAGCGATACTCTGATGACAAAGAATCCGGTCCACTCGGCGGTTATTTAGGTCGGCTTCCTGTGTCGCAGTTTGACCAATCACTGCTGGAGACAGTAAAAGGTTTGAAAGAGGGAGAAATCAGCGACCCGGTTCCGGTTACCTCGGGGCAATCATCCGGCTACCAGATTATTTTCCTGAAGAAGCGCGTGCCGGAACACCTGATGAATTTGACGGACGATTGGAAACGTGTCGAGCAACATGCAACATCATACAAGCGCTCGATCGAATATCAAAAATGGCTCAAGCAACTCCGCTCGGAGATTTATTGGGATATACGATTATAACATGATAGGGATGATGTGAACACAGAAAAGAGTATCAAGGGATTAAGTGACGTCGAGTCGGTGCAAGCACTCAAGTCCAACTTCGATGCGATCAAGCAAGAAATCGGAAAAGTGATCATTGGGCAGGAAGAAATCATCGAGCAGTTGCTGATATCACTACTGGCACGGGGTCATTGCTTGCTCGTTGGCGTGCCCGGTCTTGCGAAGACGCTCTTGATCAAAACGCTAGCCGAAGTGTTGGATCTCAAATTCAGCCGCATTCAATTCACTCCCGATCTCATGCCGAGTGATATCACGGGGACGGAGATCATCGAAGATAACCGAGCGACAGGCAGCAAATCGTTCAAGTTCGTGAAAGGTCCTGTCTTCGCAAATATCCTGCTCGCCGATGAAATTAACCGAACACCGCCAAAAACGCAAGCGGCACTGCTTGAGGCCATGCAAGAGCATCACGTCACGGCTGCCGGAGAACAGTATACTCTGGAGGAGCCATTCTTCGTTCTTGCCACGCAGAATCCAATCGAACAGGAAGGAACGTATCCCCTGCCGGAGGCACAGCTCGATCGCTTCATGTTCAACCTCTGGTTGGATTATCCATCAGAGAAAGAAGAGGTCAATATCGTAAAGTCGACGACAAGCATGTATGTGCCGTCGCTCAGTCACGTTCTTGGTAAGGAGGAAATTCTCTTCTTCCAGGATCTCGTGCGTCGCGTACCCGTCGCCGATCATGTTATCGCCTATGCAGTCAACATTGTTACACGCACCCGGCCCAAAGCGGTGAGTTCTCCACAATTTATTAAGGATTGGTTGAGTTGGGGTGCAGGTCCGCGGGCGTCACAATACCTCATCCTTGGCGCGAAGACGCGGTCGATCCTCGAAGGAAGACATTCACCGGATGTTGAAGACGTTCGGAATGTCGTCGGACCTGTGCTCCGTCATCGCATCATCCCAAACTTCAATGCAGAAGCCGATGGAGTGACGGCAATGCAGATCATCGAGAAGCTCCTCGAGAACGATTGAGTGTTATCGGAGCCTTGATGAAGCGAATGGTATTGCATGTGCTCGCCATGATCATCCTTCTTTTGGTGGGTTTCAACAATCCTCTTCGGTCACAATCCTCGAATAAGTATTGGGTGTATTTCACAGACAAAGGCGCAGCGCTCCCAACTAACCGAGCGCTTGCAAGGAACAGCAGCGCATACCAGATAGCACTGCGTGATGTGAATCCGCGGGCGCTCGCACGACGAGCGAAAGTTCTTCCGCAGGATGCTCTCCTCGATGTTGACGATCTGCCGGTCTATGAACCCTATCTCGTTCATGTTCAGAAAGTTGGTGGCACGCTCGTTCACCGGAGTCGGTGGCTGAATGCAGTAAGTTTCCGACTCACGCCCGATCAAGTTGCTGTCGTTTCCAAATTCCTTTTTGTGAAATCAGTCAAGCCTGTCATGGTGTTTCGTGGGAGAACGGAAGGAGGACATGTGGATGAACAACACTCTTCACTCCAAAAGGTGACTTCGTTCGATTACGGGCAATCGGCAACGCAAGTGCAAGTGATTAACATTGCACAGCTGCACGATGCGGGCATTACAGGACACGACGTTCTTGTGGGGATGCTCGACACTGGATTTCGCTGGCGGGAACACGAGGCGCTTCAGACCCGCCATGTTATTGCAGAACATGATTTTATTTTTAATGATGACACGACGGCGAATCAAGTCGGTGACGCATCGGGGCAGGACTTTCATGGAACGTTGACGATGTCGGTTGTGGGAGGATACCAACCCGGCAAGCTCATTGGACCTGCGTTCAATGCCGATTTTATTCTCGGCAAGACAGAATACGTTCCGTCGGAAACTCGAATCGAGGAGGATAACTGGGCTGCCGCAATTGAGTGGATGGAAGGATATGGCGTCGATGTCGCAAGCAGCTCACTCGGGTACAATACCTTTGATCCGCCCGATAGTGGATACACATGGGCTCACGGCGATTTTGATGGAAAGACGTCCGTCACCGCGAAGGCTGCTGCCCGCGCTGCGCGGTTGGGTGTCGTCGTATGCGATGCGATGGGGAATGAAGGCAATGGGGATGGTATCATCGGCACCATGTTGACTCCCGCTGATGCGGATAGTATCGTCTCCGTTGGTGCCGTTAATTTCTCCAAGCAACTTGCAAGCTTCAGCTCGACAGGTCCGACGAACGACAACCGCACAAAGCCCGATGTTGTCGCTCCAGGGGTAAGTGTGTATGGTGCATTTACGCCTGGACCGAATACGTACGGTGCTGTAAGTGGAACGTCACTGGCAACTCCACTGACAGCGGGGTCAGCAGCGCTTCTTCTTTCAGCACGCCCTGAACTCACCCCTATCCAGGCTCGAGACGCCTTGCGCAACACCGCTGAGCCGATAACGAACGATCCTCGGTTCCCTGCGAGTCCGAATAACTTCACCGGCTGGGGATTAGTTAATGCTTTTCAAGCAGCCTTATCGTTCGGACCGATTTTCAGCAACCGTCCGACCGTCAGCTCATCGTTCTTCACGACTGTTGTTTCGATCGATGTCATCTCGAACTTTGGCATCGATCCTGATAGTGTGATTCTTTGGTATGCAACCGGATCGGAAAGCAGCTTCTCGTCAATTCAGATGACCTTCGATTCTACAATGTTCTACCCGACGTCTGGCAGATACAAAACCACCATCCCACCGTTCTCGATCGGCACACTCGTTCGGTTTTATGTTACCGCGCGGGATAGCGGATATCATTCGTACAGGAGTCCAGCACCGATTACCGACAAGGTCTGGCAGTTGAACTACGGTATCACCGGTATTGGAGAGTCACCGCTTCTTCCAACGGGTTTTACCCTCCGACAGAATTACCCCAATCCGTTCAACCCGCGTACGGTCATCACTTACGATCTTCCTCATCGGGATCATGTCACTCTCTCTATATATAACGTATTGGGTGAAATCGTTAGCATTCTCGTGAACGAAATGCAGGATGCTGGTTCCTATGCAATCGGGTGGGATGGGAGTAACCTGCCGTCTGGAGTGTATATCTACCGCCTCTCAACATTGTCGTTTGTTGCATCACATAAGATGGTGCTCATTCGTTAGGTTCATGGTCCTTGCCAGCATTTCGATAGCACTTAGCGGAAGTCTCGCGCTATTCATTCTCCTTTTCCTCGTTTGTATCGGGTTAACAATCCTCTTTTATCGATACACATTACCACCGCTTCCGACGAGTCGCCGTATCGCGTTGTCGGTTTTTCGAGGCATTGCGCTTACCCTCCTGTTGCTGATGATGTTTGAGCCTGTATTTCGATTCGTAAGCACGAATGAACAGCCACCAACTGTTGCCATATTGATCGATGATTCACAAAGTATGACAATCCGCGACGGCTCCGGTGATCGCGCTGCTACTGTACGACAATTCTTGCAAGCAAAACCGTTCTCAGGCCTTCCTTCTGGGGTTCGGGTAAAGTATTTCACATTCTCTTCAAAGTTGATCGCGACACCCACCACCGTGCCCGACTCGATTCTCTTCAAAGGAGAAATAACAAATCTCTCGGACGTGCTCGCGCAGTTGAAGGATCAAGTAACGAAGGAGAATATTCAAGCTGTCGCGCTCATCTCGGATGGAAATTATACTGCAGGAAAGAATCCTCTCTACGATGCACAAGCCGTGGCAATCCCAATCAGTGCGGTGGGTGTGGGCGATACAACGGAACAGAAGGATGTTCTCGTGACAAGAGTTATCACCAACAACCTCGCGTACGCGGAAACGCGCGTACCTGTTGATGTCACAATCAAAAGCTCGGGGTACAGCGGTGACAATGTTGAGGTCACGGTTGCTGAAGGCTCAACGGTTCTTGACCGCAAAGTGATCGCTTTAAAGGAAGGCACGCAAGAGTATCCCGTCCGATTGTTTGTTGAGCCGAAAGAGGAAGGGATGAAGAAGTATTCCGTCGGCGTTTCGAAACTACCGGGTGAGTTGACCGAGAGGAATAACGTACGGTCGTTTTTTATGAAAGTCCTTAAAAGTAAGTTGCGCGTGATGCTCATTGCCGGAGCGCCAAGCCCGGATGTCGCGGCAATCCGCCAGGCACTCGTTGAAGATCAACATCTGAGCGTGAGGGCGCTTGTTCAAAAAGGCTCGAACGAATTTTATGATGGGACTCTGACACGTTCTACGGTCGACAGCACAGATTGCATTGTCTTTATCGGCTTTCCTTCTTCAGCAACAACCAATGAAACGCTCAAGCTGCTTTCCCTCGTGATCGATCAAGAAACCAAACCGATACTCTTCATCAATAGCAAAACGACCGACTACTCGAAGCTTCAGACATTCGCGCCGCTGTTGCCCTTTATGTGGTCGGGAGTGAGCACAGGTGAGGTGTCGGTATTTCCTTCAGTCGTGGAGCGACAGAAGAACAATCCTCTGATTACGCTTGAAGGCAGTGCGTCGGCTGACGGTTGGCAGCAACTCCCGCCGATTTACAAAACGCAAACCGTCTTTCGTACCAAACCCGAAGCTGATGTAATTGCCGCGGTCAAAATTCAGAACATCGTTCTCACCGAGCCGTTAATTGCGACGCGCAACATCAATCGGCGTAAATCATTTGCCATTACAGGTCATGGCGTGTGGAGGTGGCGGCTGCTTGCGCAGAATAATCCATCGACTGAGAAGATATTTCCCCTGTTGATGACAAATGCCGTACGATGGCTCACAACGAAAGAGGAAGATAAGAATGTTCGTGTGGTTTCGACGAAAGAATCGTTCACGACGGCTGAGCCGATCGAGTTTACGGGACAGGTGTATGATGACCAGCTTCACCCGGTGGACAATGCGGAGATGCGCGTCGAACTGAGCCGCGGCAATGAGAAATTCCAGATTGCCCTCAACGCCGTCGGGAACGGGCGGTACGAAGGCTCACTCGAGGGTGTGGGGGAAGGCGACTACACATTCACGGTGAAAGCGACTGCTGATGGCAAGGTGTACGGCGAGGACAGAGGAAAATTTTCGGTCGGACAAATGAACGTGGAATTTCTTGAAACAAAGATGAACAAACAACTGCTCGAGCAGATGGCATTTCAAACCGGAGGAAAATATTACGACATAGCCAATACAAGGGAACTCAAGAACGGTCTTGTCTCCGGAAGAAAGCTCGAGCCAAAAGAACTTGTGCAGTCAAGTGAGATCGAGCTGTGGAATTGGAAGTATCTTGCCGCTATCGTAATCCTCCTGTTCGCCCTTGAGTGGTTCTTGAGAAAACGGAGTGGGATGTTGTAAGAGTGAAGAGCCACTGCATGGTTGGTTTTGAGTGCCGCTCGGCAGCTTCTGTGTTATGAGCGAAGAATACGTAGAGATAACGGCTGCCGTCATAAGCATCTTGTCCGCGCACTAATCTGTTTATATGCTTGGCTAAGCTAGAGGGGTGATATGCTCTTTGGCGGCATTCTTGCTTTTCCCTTCCGAAAACCGTATTATCAATCCTTAATCGGTTGAAACCAAACGCTACCTGGAACCGTCTAATACCCAATAAGTAGCTAAGATTTCTTGCATCATTGTCCCCACTCTACTAAGAGAGGAGTTATCCGTATGTTCTTGCATAACGATTCACGAGGAATTCGTTTCCTCGTTTCACTCTGTATCTATGCCTGTCTCGCATCCGCGATGCTGTTGGCACAGATCAAGCCTCCTGCTGGCATCCGACAAAACACACCGAACGTTCACGCGCTCACGAATGCAAAGATCGTCGTTGCCCCCGGCAAATTGATCGACAAAGGTACAGTTGTCATCCGAGATGGCGTCATCATTGCCGTTGGAGCGGATGTCACTATCCCCGCGGATGCGCGCATCTGGGATATGTCAGGAATGACACTTTACTCGGGACTCATCGATAGTTATTCTGATATCGGCGTTCCGAAAAAACCTCAGCCGACGTTCGGACAAGACCAGCCGGGTCAACAGCAAAAGCCTCCCGAACCGCCGCACGGACCGAAGCATTGGAACAATTTTGTGCTCTCCTCTCAGAACGCCGACGAGCTATTCACACCTGACGATAAAGCAGCTGAGAAATTACGCGGCATGGGAATCACGACCGCGCTTGTTGTGCCGCAAAAGGGAGTCTTCCGCGGTACGAGTGCGGTGTTTAACCTCGGCGACGGCACGCCGAACCAGCTTTTGCTGAAACCACACGTTGCTCAACATCTGGCATTTGAAACGTCGAACGGGGATGAGTATCCAAATTCGCTGATGGGAAGCATCGCCCTTATGCGGCAGACCTTTCTCGATGCGCAGTGGCATCGAGATGTCATGCAGGCAGCCGCGAAATATCCTAATGAGCCTCGACCGGAGTTTGTTGCCGATCTTGCCGCACTCGAAGATGCAATCAGTGCAAAGCAGCCCGTGGTGTTCGAAACAGGTGATGAGATCGGCATCTTGCGCGCAACACGCGTTACAAAAGAGTTTTCGTTGAAGTTCTGGGTGCGCGGCAGTGGGTACGAATATCGCAGACTGGATGCCGTGAAGGCAACAGGCGCACCGATTATCCTGCCGGTGAATTTCCCTGAGACGCCCGCTGTTCAAACGCCTGAGGAAGCACTCAATGTAAGCTTACAGGAATTACGCTATTGGGATGAGGCGCCGGAGAATCCAAAGAAGCTACAGCAGGCTGGAATAACATTTGCGTTCACAAGCGCGACACTAAAGGATCCCGGGAATTTTCTTCCCAACGTCCGGAAAGCAGTTGACCGCGGACTTTCCCCTGACGCTGCCCTTGCGGCACTGACCACGACTCCGGCGAAACTTTTCGGCGTCGAAAAGAAAATCGGGACGCTCGAAGCAGGCAAGATGGCTAACATCGTAATAACGGATGGCGACCTGTTCAGCGAAAAGACAAAAATCCGCGAGACCTGGATTGATGGCAAACGGTATGAAGTGAAGCCGAAGCCTGAGGTTGATCCCCGTGGTACGTGGGACGCGTTGCTCTCACACGCGACGCTCGATTCACTCACGATAGTCCTTAAAGGAGAAGTTGATGGATTACAAGGCTCTACAAAAGCGAAAGGGAAAGAGACAAAATTTACGAACGCATCGTTTTCCAATATGAGACTTGCGCTCGCGTTCAATGGAGATTCAATCGGTCAAAAGGGATTTATTCGCATGACGGGCGCGCTCATTAACAATAAGTTGATTGGAACCGGCGAGCTTTCGGATGGTGGTGTATTTCAATGGACGGCAACACGAAGGGAGCCGTTCAAGCCCGAACCTGATACATCAAAACCGAAACCACCGCAGATGGCATCGTTCGCTCCGGTCTATCCACCGCAAGCATTCGGAAGACCAACGCTGCCGGAACAACCGGCGCACGTTCTTGTGCACGGTGCGACAATGTGGACGTGTGGACCCCAGGGCACGATGGAGAACACCGATCTGCTTGTTGAGCGAGGGAAAATTCTTAAAGTTGGACAACATCTTCAAGCGCCTGCTGACGCCGTTATTGTTGATGGCAACGGTAAACATATTACTCCCGGACTTATTGATTGCCACTCCCATTCAGCAGCGGCAGGAAGTGTAAATGAGACTGGACAAGCGATCACTGCCGAGGTACGCATCGGTGACATCATTGATCCGGATGATATTGGCATTTACCGCGAATTGGCTGGTGGCTTGACGGCGGCGAATGTCTTGCACGGCTCTGCGAACGCAATCGGTGGTCAAAACCAGGTGATTAAATTGCGTTGGGGTGCATTACCTGAGGAGATGAAGTTCGAAGGTGCGATACCCGGCATCAAATTCGCTCTCGGCGAGAACCCGAAGCAGAGTAACTGGGGAGATCGCTACCAATCGCGCTATCCACAGACGCGCGAGGGAGTTGAACAGATCATTCGCGATAAGTTCCGCGCCGCGCTCGATTATGAACGTTCATGGAAGGATTATGAGGCGGGGAAGCGCAAGCTCTCGCCTCGCCGTGATCTCCAGTTAGAAACAATGCTTGAAATCCTCAAGGGGAAGCGCATCGTGCATTCACATTCTTACCGTCAGGATGAAATTGAGATGCTCATGCGCGTCGCCGAAGATTTCAGCTTCAGGGTGGGGACATTCCAACATGTACTTGAAGGGTACAAGGTTGCCGATCAGATTGCAAAGCATGGCGCGGGCGCTTCCACCTTCAGCGATTGGTGGGCGTACAAGTTCGAAGTGTACGATGCTATTCCGTACAATGGCGCGCTCATGCATGATGCTGGTGTTGTTGTTTCATATAATTCCGATAGTGATGAACAAGCCCGCCGCTTGAATACTGAGGCGGCAAAAGCAGTGAAATATGGCGGCGTCACACAGGAAGAAGCCATGAAGTTCGTCACGCTCAATCCAGCCAAGCAGCTTCGGATCGACAATCGTGTCGGATCGCTTGAGGCTGGAAAGGATGCTGACTTCGTCGTCTGGAGT
>JACOSX010000110.1 GCA_016178625.1 Ignavibacteria bacterium | reverse complement strand
CTTGTCCCGACGTAGTACACTCGGCTGGGCAAGCTACCCTCTCCATTCTTCTCCCCGAAATAAGGTTCAGTGAATATACTTATCGCATCTCCGAATATCAAGTACTCGCGCTATGAGGTGTTGTCCTTTTAGGTGGGAAGCTGTCCAGAAAGTCGGGAAATGTAGAGTCTCTACGAGTCTAACGACTCGAAGAGTCGTAGACCGATTTGCAATCGGACAGAACCTATGTCGGTTCTGCTCTGTTTCCAAAGAGTCCATTTACGAAATGGACTCTACGATGTTCTTTTTGAACAGACTCATAAGGAGTGTCAATCCAATAACCCGCCTGCAGCACAGACGTGCCCCGCTGACCGACACGTGGTTTGAATATTCTGGATTTTTCTGTACTTTGAATACCTCCTCTATGCCGAAAACAATCTCAAACACATTACTTGAACAAATCCATCGGAACATTGCGGTCTGCAGGTTATGCCCGCGGCTCGTTACATGGCGCGAGGAGGTTGCGTAGCATAAAGCTCCCCGCTTTAGCGGAGAGAAGTATTGGGGGAAACCCGTGCCCGGTTTCGGCGATCCGAAGGCGCGGCTGCTGGTCGTCGGGCTGGCGCCTGCCGCTCATGGCGCGAACAGAACGGGACGTATGTTCACCGGCGATCGCAGCGGCGAGTGGCTTTATCGCGCACTACATAAGTTTGGCTTTGCTAATCAGCCCACGTCCGTTGCTCGCGGCGACGGCTTGCAGCTCACCGATTGCTACATCACGGCATCGGCGCGGTGTGCGCCGCCTGCGAACAAATTACTGCCGAAGGAACTGCTGAACTGTCGTCCGTTCCTTTTGAGGGAGTTGAAGTTGTTGAAGAACGTTCGCGTGATCGTCGCACTCGGCAATCTCGCCACCAACGTTGTGTACGACGCGTTCCGCGAATTGGAGATGACGTCGTTGCCGAAGCGTCCCACGTTTGGTCATGGGAACGAGGTGTCCCTGAGCGACACATGCTCATCATGTCGTATCATCCGAGTCAGCAGAACACGTTTACCGGCAAGCTGACGGAGAAGATGTTTGACACCGTTTTTCGGCGAGCGAAGAAAATCATAGAAGAATCATAATATAAACCCTCAACCCCTTTCCCCTTCTCCCAATTCTGGGAGAAGGGGAACCAAAGAGGTGAAGGGTAAAAAATGGCAAACTTGTGGGCAAAGAATTCGAAAATAAAATCTTCATCGTTACAGGCGCGTCGAGCGGCATCGGCAAGGCGACGGCGCTGTTGGCTGTCGAGCGCGGCGCCAAGGCTGCCTTTGTTGCACGTCGAGAAAAGGAACTCTCCGCTCTCTGCTCTCAGATCAACGCCGATGCATGTGAAACCATTTCTGCCGATGTTACCAAAGAAGCCGATCGCAAACGCATCGTCGATCAAACGCTAAAGCGATTCGGCGACATCGACGTGCTTGTAAACGCCGCCGGCGTCATCGGTAACGGAACGATTGAAAACACAACACTCGATCAGTGGGATGAGATGATGGATATAAACCTCCGCTCTGTTTTCCGACTCACACAGCTTGCGCTCCCTTCTATCATAAAGCGGAAAGGTAACATTGTGAATGTATCGAGCGTAACAGGTGTGCGTGCGTTTCCCAACGTGCTCGCGTATTGTGTGAGTAAAGCCGGCGTCGACCAACTGACACACTGTGCGGCATTGGAGCTTGGACCAAAAGGCGTTCGCGTGAATGCAGTTGATCCGGGCGTCGTGGTGACCAATCTCCATCGCACGAGCGGCATGGACGAGCAAAAGTATAGTCTGTTCCTCGAGCACAGTACAACAACGCATCCACTTGGGCGCGTCGGCAAGCCGGAAGAAGTTGCTGAATTGATTCTCTTCCTTGCATCGGATCGCGCAGGCTGGATTACCGGTGGAAGCTTCAGCATCGACGGCGGACGAGCACAGACGTGCGCGAGATAAGAGGAGACAGTGAGATAATAAGATTTTGAGATGATGAGATACATATCGATTCAACAAACTGTAAACATGGGAGGAACTACTTATGCATCGTCTTGGTGAGTTAAAGGTATATCAAAAAGCACTTAAACTGACTAATGTTGTACGATCTGTTACTCGAGGATTTCCGAGGGATGAGTTGTTTGGATTGACAGCACAATTCAAGCGAGCAGTTGATTCCATAGTGTTAAATATTGCTGAAGGAGCAGGGAATTCATCGAATAAAGAATTCATGCGATTTCTGGGTTATTCAATTCGTTCCGGATTTGAGTGTCTCGGTTGTTCAGATATTGCGCTGGAAAACAAATTCATTGACGAAACAATTCATACGACAACGGTTTCATCGGTCAACGAAGTTATCGCTATGCTGTATGGTCTACAGAAACGGTTATCGAAATAATCTCAAAATCTCATGGACTCAACGTCTTAATATTTCTAATACCGAACAAATTTACCCACGTACTTTTGAAGATCTATGAAGAAAACTAAACTATACAATCTTTCTCTCGCTACCCGCGCGATCCATGGTAAGCATCTGCATGCCTTCAAAGGTCCTGTGGCGACACCGATCTACCAAACAAGCACGTACCGGTTTAAGAACTCGAATGATGCAGTCCGCTATGCGAAAGGTGACTCGAGCGTTCTCGTGTACACGCGCTATCATAATCCCACAACGAACGAAGTCGAAGACCGGATCGCGCTGATGGAGAATGGCGAAGCGTGCGCGCTGTTCGCTTCGGGCATGGCGGCAATCTCGACGGCTGTGCTCTCGTTGTGCAAGAGCGGCGATGAGATCGTGAGCACACCGGCGCTCTATGGCGGGACGTACCGGTTTTATCGCGACACGCTTCACGGCTACAACATCCACGTGAAGTACATCAACCCAAACGCACTTGACGATCTGCTCCACCTCATCACGTCCAAGACAAAAGTCGTCTACTTCGAAACACCCACCAATCCTACACTTCGCCTCGTCGATATCGAACAGTTGGTGAAGATAACCCGGCAGATGGAAAAGAAGTATAGGACCTCGATTACTATTATCATCGATAACACATTTGCAACATGCTTGAACCAGAAGCCGTTCGAATATGGTGTCGATGTCATCATGGAAAGTGCGACGAAATATTTAGGCGGCCATGCGGACATCATGGCGGGGGTACTGATCGGGACGAAGCAATTCATCGAGAAGGCAAAAGGATTATCGAAGCATCTTGGCGCAACGCCGGATCCGTTTATGTCGTTTCTGCTCGATCGCAGTTTGAAAACATTTGAACTTCGAGTCCGGCGGCAAAATGAAAACGCGTATGTACTTGCACGGGCATTGAAACGACATCCAAAGATTTCCCGCGTGCTCTACCCGGGCTTGCCCTCGCATCCGCAGCATAAGCTTGCAAAGAAACAGATGTCCGCATATGGTGGGATGGTGACGATCGAAGTGAAAGGCGGAGTGAAGGCGGCAGTAAAGGTGTGTGATAATCTCAACGTCGCGATCAACGCGATGTCGCTCGGGGGTGTGGAAACACTCGTGAGCATTCCTGTCTATTCATCCCACATCAACATGACTAATGCCGAGCTTGCACAGCACGGTGTAACGCCGGGGATGATCAGAATTTCGGTTGGCGTGGAGGGGATCGACGATTTGATCGCCGACTTCCGGCAAGCGCTGGGAAAGATTCACTTGAAATAATTGAAACGAGACCTGTAACAATATCAATCATTTCAAATAACTCCATCTCAAGCAATTCTTCTGTCATTTCAATGTCAATTTTGGAAAGGAGAAGCTCGAGCGCAAGCGTGTTCTGCCGACGGAGAAGATGCTAAAGTTTAGGGAGAAGAAAGACTTGAGGAGTGATATTCACTTGAAATGATTGACATAATAGATATGAGCGTTTTCCGTTTCAATCATTTCAATGATATCAAGTGAATCCTACTTCTCTATTTTGTAAATTTCTCTCCGTCCAGATTCAACGAGTTCGTGGTAATCCTTCATGATTTTCTGAAGGTCTTTGTTGGTCATCGTCTTGCGTGACATCTCTGCATAGTTCTCAAGGCTCTCTACCTCCTGCTCGGACACGACAGTCCAGTAGCGCTCTGCGCTTACATCTGTCATAATCCGTAGAGTGGTAAACCCCATCTTCTTCATGACCTTCGATAGCTGTTTGAACTTATCGACCATGGGACGTACCTGTCCCGGCTTACAGTACATAATGTCTCGTACGAGATACATGAACCCTCCTTACGAATGTTAAGTAATTGTGTAGCGATGTGGACTTGTTAGTGGGAGTAATGTACAGAAAACTAGAAGAAGAGGCAAGCGAACATTTCGGATCTCGAGGTGTCGATTTCGGATTGACGAGCTCGTCGGGACAAATCCAAAATCGTCAAAGGATGTTCTTCAGGAAATCGGGGTCCACGTTCCCACCGCTGATGATGGCACAAACCTTTTTCCCCCTGATGTCGAGAGCGTTTTTCATCACCGCTGCCGGTGCAACAGCGCCCGTCGGCTCGACGAGAATCTTCATGCGCTCAAGAAAGAACTTCATCATCGGGTAGATGTCGTCATCCTTGATGGTGATGATATTGTCGACGTACTTCTGGATGATCTCGAAGTTCAACATGCCAACGGAGAGCGTGCGCATCCCGTCGGCGATCGTGTTTACCGACTGGAGTTTGATGATTTTCTTCGCTCGAAAGGATTGAAAGCAATCGTTTGCCCCTTCTGTTTCTACGCCAATCACTTTTGCATTCGGAAAAAGATTCTTCGCCGCAAGTGCGCAGCCAGAAATCAATCCGCCGCCACCGATGGGGACAAAGAGATAGTCGAGGTCTTTGGTATCCTGGAAAATCTCCAGAGCAACTGTTCCCTGTCCGGCGATCAACTTTTCGTCGTTGTACGGGTGAATGAGCGTGTAGCCGAACTTATCGATGAGATCATCGGTTGTCCGCTCACGGTCGTCTGTCGTGGTGCCGCAGAAGATAACCTCCGCGCCATAACCCTTCGTTGCCTCGACCTTGCTCTTCACCGAATCGTGAGGCATCACAATGACCGCCTTGATGCCGAAGAGTTTAGAAGCGAGTGCGACTCCCTGTGCATGGTTGCCGGAGGAGTGTGCAATGACGCCACGTTTTCGTTCTGCTTCTGTGAGTGAGGAGAGCTTGTTATACGCGCCGCGAAACTTGAACGCTCCGATACGCTGGAAGTTTTCTGCCTTGAAGTAAACCTCGTTCCCGTTGAGATGATTGAATGTGCGCGATGAGAGCAGCGGCGTCTTGTGGACGACGGGCTTCAGAGTTTTGTAGGCAGATTCGATGTCGGAGATAGAGATCATACGTTCAGCACAATCTTCCCAAAATTCTTCCGTTCCTCCATCCTTCGCTGCGCTTCGGCGGCTTGAGCCAGGGGGAAAACGCTATCAATTACCGGTTGGAGTTTTCGCTTCCCGCCTTCAAAAAATTTGAGGACTTCAACCAGCTCCTGTTTCCAACCCATCCATGAACCATAGATTGTTTGTTGTCGAGAATACACATATCGGATATCAACTTTGCTTAGGAAATTTGTCGTTGAACCGCACGTCACCAACCTTCCGCTCTTACCAAGAATGGTAATGCTCTTCTCAAATACTTCCCCACCGATGTGCTCGAACACTACATCCACGCCACGCTTCTCGGTGATTCGTTTTACCTCCTCAGTGAAATCTTTTTCTCGATAATTGATGATCTCGTCCGCACCAAGAGCTTTTGCTTTCATCAATTTCTCGTCCGATCCTGTAGTAGTGATAACACGAGCGCCAAGCAATTTCGCGATTTGAATTCCCGCAGAACCAACACCACTCCCCGCTCCGTGTATGAGCGCAGTTTCCCCCTCGCGCACTTTAACCAACGTCACAAGCATATGCCACGCCGTTAAGAACACGAGCGGAATGGCAGCAGCCTGATTAAAATCCAATCCGTGTGGAATTGGAAGTACATTCGCGGCAGGAAGTTTCACGAACTCCGCGTAGGTGCCATCTTCTTTGGTTCCGAGCACATGGTACTTGGAGCAGAGGTTATCTTTTCCACCCAAACACATTTCACACTGGCAGCACGATATCCCCGGAGAGATTAACACGCTATCACCAGGTTTAAAAGACTTGACCTCTCTTCCCACTTCAGCGATGTTCCCCGCTCCATCAGACCCGGGGATGTGCGGGAGAGGAATATTCTTTTCCCTCGACCCACTCCGAATGAAAACATCAAGGTGATTGAGCGCGGCAGCTTTCAACTGAAGAAGAACATCGGTGGGACCGATGCTTGGCACTGGTGCATCTTCGTAGCGAAGAACGTTGGCGTCTCCGAAACTATGGAATCGAACAGCTTTCACAAAGCTCATCTCTCATGCGCAAGTTCCCAATGCTCGGGCGATCGCCATAAGCTCGACAATATCAACTCACGCATGAAAATAAATTCTTTGGGAAGCCTGTCATACAATTTCGAAAACAGCTCTTGCTGGGAAAGCAGCTCATGCTTCCACTCTTCACGATTAACCGACATGAGCTTGTTGAATTTTTCCAGCGTGAATTCTTCCAATCCGTCCCATGTAATGTCCTCGTGTTGCGGCATCCAACCCAGCGGACTTTCAATGCCGTGCCCGCGTCCCCGCACACGATCAACGATCCATTTCAGCACGCGCATGTTCTCACCGAACCCGGGCCATAGGAATTTTCCATTTTCATCCTTTCGGAACCAATTCACGGCAAAAATGCGCGGAGGGTCGGGCAGTTCGCGTCCGAACTGAAGCCAATGATTAAAATAATCCGCCATGTGGTATCCGCAAAACGGAAGCATCGCCATGGGATCTCGACGAACCTTCCCAACTTCTCCGACTGCTGCTGCCGTTGTCTCGGAGCCCATCGTTGCTGCCAAGTACACACCAAGGTTCCAATTTGCTGATTGATAGACTAATGGAACAATGCTGCTTCGTCGTCCGCCAAAGATGAACGCGCTGATCGGGACGCCTTTCGGATCTTCCCATGCGGGGTCGATGATAGGATTTTGAGTGGCAGGAGCAGTAAACCTCGCATTGGGATGAGCGGCTGGACTTCCACTATTGGGTGTCCATGGTTGCCCTCGCCAGTCGATCAGCGAATGTGGTGGCGCATCGGTCATGCCTTCCCACCACACGTCACCATCAGGTGTTAGAGCGACATTGGTGAAGATCGTGTTTGCACGGATACATTCCATCGCGTTTGAATTTGTTTTCGATGACGTCCCCGGAGCGACGCCAAAATATCCCGCTTCGGGATTAATTGCATGCAATTTGCCGTCCGGTCCCTGTTTGATCCACGCTATGTCGTCACCAACGGTGGTGACTTTCCATCCCTTGAGTGCTTTTGGTGGGATGAGCATCGCGAAGTTGGTTTTTCCGCACGCGCTCGGAAACGCTGCCGCAACGTATGTCTTTTCGCCCTCCGGAGATTCAACACCGAGGATGAGCATATGTTCGGCAAGCCATCCCTCCTCGCGCGCCATAGTGGAAGCGATCCGCAGAGCGAAACATTTTTTTCCAAGGAGAGCATTCCCACCATAGCCGCTTCCAAATGACCAGATGGATCGCTCTTCGGGAAAATGAACAATATATTTATGATCCTTATTGCAAGGCCAGGGAACGTCCCGTTGTCCGGGCTGAAGCGGCATTCCCACCGAATGAAGGCAATGGACGAACTCACTATCGCCGAGCACGTCGAGGACATTCTTTCCCATTCGGGTCATAATCTTCATGCTGACAACAACGTAGGGAGAGTCTGTGATTTGCACGCCAATGTGTGAGATCGATGAGCCTAAGGGGCCCATGCTGAAAGGGATAACGTACATGGTTCTTCCGCGCATACACCCGCGGAACAATTTCATGAGCGTCTTCTTCATTTCTTTTGGATGGATCCAGTTGTTCGTGGGTCCGGCATCGTGTTGGCGCAAACTGCAGATGAACGTGCGATCCTCAATGCGAGCAACGTCATCCGGATCCGAGCGAGAAAGAAAACTGTTTGGTCGCTTCTTTTCATTCAATGTAATGAACGTCCCAGATGCCACAAGCTGACCGCAGAGATCGCGATATTCTTTATCCGAGCCATCACACCAGTGAACACGGTCTGGCTGGCACAGGCGAGTAAGGTCCTCAACCCAGAGACGAAGCTTTTCATTATTGATCTGTTCAGCTGACAACATCATGAAATTCCTTTAGATGATTATTGCTGAAACGATTTTCTTCCCCAAAAGCGAACCAAGATACGGAAAAAAAGGGAGAGGAACAAAAGTGCCCGCCTCTGGTCTGTTCTTCTTGATTCTATCGGTGTGTTTCAGTACCTTGAAACAATTCATGCATCCACAATCCTCATAGGAACAGATCATGACGAACGAATCCACGCCTGTCGCTGCACACGAAAAGACTTTTTGGGGTCATCCGCGTGGTCTTTCAACTCTATTCTTCACGGAGATGTGGGAACGCTTCAGCTACTACGGTATGCGCGCATTCCTTATCCTCTACATGACGGCCCCGGTCGCAGCGGGTGGTCTCGGCTTCGCTGATGCGGATGCGGGCTCTATCTATGGAACGTACACTGGCAGCGTGTGGGGCGCGTCTATTCTCGGGGGAATTGTCGCCGACCGGTTTCTCGGGCAATACCGGAGCGTACTGATCGGTGGAATTATCATTGCCCTAGGTCATTTCACACTGGCATTCAAGGCGTTGCCGATGTTTTACTCCGGACTTGCCATGATCGTGATCGGCACCGGGCTGCTTAAACCCAATGTGAGTACGCTCGTTGGGTCCCTGTACGAGCAAGAAGATTCCCGTCGCGACGCCGGTTTCTCGATCTTCTATATGGGTATCAATCTCGGCGCACTGTTCGGTCCACTCATAGCTGGTTATCTTGCGCAGCGCGTCGACTGGCACATCGGTTTCGCCTGTGCCGGCGTCGGCATGGTGCTTGGCTTGACGCAGTATGTCGTCGGAAGGAAACGTTTGCAGTCAGCAGTCGGTCGGATTCAGGAATCGCAAACGAAGATTAGCAGCACTCAAACAGCAACCACAGGAAGTGGAGGGTTTACAGCTACTGAATGGAAGCGCATAGGAGCGATTTTTATTTTCTTTTTCGTCGCGATTCTCTTCTGGGGCGCCTACGAGCAGGCTGGCTCGACACTGAATCTATTCGCGGATCGATACACACGTCTTGAGGTGTTTGGTTTTTCCTTTCCATCGTCCTGGTTTCAATCGGTGCAGCCGATCTTCGTCATCGCGCTTGCACCCGTATTCGCATGGATGTGGGTACGGCTTGGGAAGCGCGAGCCATCAGTGCCCGCCAAGCTTGCCATTGGCGTTCTGTTCATGGGCATCGCCTTTCTCGTGCTTGTGCCGGCAGGTTCGTTTGCGCAGAGTGCGCCCGGCGTCCGTGTCAGTCCCTGGTGGTTGGTCCTTTCCTACGCTATCTCGGAGTTCGGCGAACTCTGTCTCTATCCCGTAGGCCTCAGCGCTGTGACTAAACTTGCGCCAACCCGCATCGTCGGGTTGATGATGGGTGTATGGTTCTTATCGAACGCGTTCGGGAACAAGTTGGCAGGTTGGGCGGCGGGCTTCTTCGGTACGATGCCGCTTGATCGGCTCTTCAGCGAGGTTGCCGCCGTGCTTCTTGTAACCGCCGCACTGATGTTCCTCGTCGTGAAGCCCATACGGAGGTTGATGGGCGGCGTGCATTGACGTGGAAATCAGATGAGACACTTACGAGAGCAATCAGCCGCATCGTTGTCGGAAGTTTTTCTCGTTCCGCCGCTCCCGCGGCGGAGCGGAAACCTGTGACTCTCCTACGATGCTTTCTGTACCAGTATCATCACCTCCGCTTGACTTTTTCCGTGCCAAAACCTAAATTTAGGTGCACCTAAAATCAACTGTTCGTGTTATGGCGAAAAACCAATCAACAGAGGATTATCTCAAAGGAATCTATAAACTCCAGCACAACGGCAAGGGTGTTGCCACCTCCGAGCTTGCGAAACATCTCAAGATCGGCGACGGGTCGGTGACGGGCATGATCAAAAAACTCGCTGCCAAAAGACTTGTACACCACACGCCTTATAAAGGTGTGTCGCTGACAGCATCGGGCAAGAGATTGGCGGTTCAGATGATTCGCCGGCACCGGCTGTGGGAGATGTTCCTGGTGAAGTTTCTCGGTTATCGGTGGGATGAGATCCACGACGAGGCAGAGCGGCTCGAACACGTTACCTCACAGGAGATGGAGCGTCGGCTGGATAAAGCGCTTGGCTATCCGAAGGTCGATCCGCATGGTGACCCCATTCCAACCATGAACGGCGAGTTTGATGGAACAGCCTATAGTCCATTGTCAGAGTTTGAAGTCGGCGACCGGGTGAAGATCATTCGTGTCGACGATGATCAGGGTGTGCTTCAACTCGCTGCGACCCTCGGCTTGGGCTTGAATAAAAACTTAACTGTGAAAGAGAAAATGAAGTTTGATGGTTCAATGATTGTGAAGGTCGGACCAAAGGAGCAGTTCATCAGTCAGCGCATCGCGAAATCTATTTTCGTCCGCGTCGTATGACAATCAAAGAATCCACGGTCTCGCTATCCGAAGTTCACCGGACGGTTGCAATTCCAAAAAGCGCCGGCATGATCAAGCGCATGCTTGCGTTTGCTGGCCCAGCATATCTCGTAAGTGTAGGTTACATGGATCCTGGCAATTGGGCAACTGACCTCGAGGGCGGTGCGCGCTTCGGGTACCAGCTCATCTGGGTCTTGTTGATGTCGAACCTGATGGCTGTATTGCTGCAGACCCTCTCTGCGAGGCTTGGTATTGTTACAGGCAGAGACCTCGCACAAGCCTGCCGCGAACATTATCCGAAACCAATCGCGCTCACACTCTGGGTCTTATGCGAAATTGCCATCGCCGCCTGCGATCTTGCCGAAGTTCTCGGCACAGCGATCGGACTCAACTTGCTGTTCAAAGTGCCGCTGCTCTACGGCGTCATTATCACCGGCTTTGATACGATGATTTTCCTGGTGATCCAGCATTTCGGCATCAGAAGGATGGAAGCCTTCATCCTCATGCTCGTATCCACAATCGGCATCTGTTTCGGTATCGAGGTCCTTCTCTCACAACCGATGTGGCGAGAAGTTGGAACGGGTTTCGTCCCTCACCTGACACGGGAAAGTCTCTACGTTGCGATCGGAATTCTCGGCGCGACCGTCATGCCACATAATCTATACCTCCACTCTGCGCTCGTGCAGACACGGGATGTTGACCAGTCAGACGAAGGGAAACGCCAGGCGTGCAAGTGGAATCTTGTTGATACCGGCATTGCCCTCAACGCTGCCTTCTTTGTGAATAGCGCTATCCTTATTGTTTCTGCGGCAGTCTTCTTCAGGAATGGGGTAGTTGTCACGGAGATCCAACAGGCGCATCAACTGCTCACGCCATTATTAGGGACGACACTTGCCAGCACACTCTTCGCGATCGCTCTCCTTTCTGCCGGACAAAGCTCAACGCTCACGGGCACACTTGCCGGACAAATTGTGATGGAAGGTTTCTTGCAGTTCAAGATTCGTCCGGTTCTCCGTCGGCTCATAACGAGATCGATTGCAATCGTCCCCGCGATTATCGTGATAGCAAGTCAGGGAGAAGGGGGATCGTATGGATTGCTCATACTCAGTCAAGTCATTCTCAGTTTACAACTACCGTTTGCGGTCATTCCGCTTATTCAATTCACAAGTGAACGAACACGGATGGGAGAGTTCAGCAACAAGCTCTGGGTTCAGATCCTTGCATGGATTGCTGCAACGATCATCGTTGGTTTGAATGCCAAGCTGGTAACTTCAACGCTGGCGGATTGGATTGCAGGCGCTGGCAGTGGAGCAATCTGGCTGTGGCTCACTGTCGTTCCGATTGCTGTTGGATGCGGTATATTGCTCCTGTACGTTTCGATACCAAAGTCGTGGCGACGAAAGAAGGTCGCGCCACCGATTCCCATCCCGATCGAGATTAAGACACAGGAATATTCCAAGATTGGTGTAGCGTTAGATTATGGAGTAATGGATGCTAAAGTTCTTTCTCATGCCCGGACACTTGCAACGCAGCACGGTGCATCGATGTACCTCTTTCACATCGTTGAAGGTGTGAGCGGTCAGTTGTATGGGAAAGACGCGTACGACAATGAGGCGCGGAGCGATGTCGAGCATCTGGAAACAATCGCTCAGCAGTTGAGAGCATCAGGGGTTGAAGTCCATCCGACACTCGGTTTCGGAAATGTGCCTGAACAGATTGTAAAGCTTGCACAAGAAACAAAAATCGACTTGCTTGTCATGGGCGGGCATCGCCACCGTGGCATCAAAGATATTTTCTTTGGTGCATCGATTTCGGAGGTCAGGCATCGGCTATCGATACCTGTGCTGGTAGTGCAGGAGTGAGGGTGAATCTTCAACAGCATTCTGGTGGCCCGCGAAGTCACCGAGAAGAAGATCACGAACTTGGAATTCTCACTGTGAACTTCGTTCCCTTCCCCAATTCACTTTCCACTTCTATTGTGCCTCTGTGTTGATCGATGATGCTTTTGGTGATCGCTAATCCAAGACCGGTCCCCCGTATCTTTCCGGACGTTACGAACGCGTTGAACATTGTGTCTCTAATTTCCAATGGGATACCGACTCCGGTGTCCACTACTGCGAAGACGATGGAGCTGTTCTCCCGCCGGACCGAAAGATCCAACCTTCCTCCCTGCGGCATTGCCTCTTGCGCGTTGTTAATGATATTGATGAGTGCGCGAAGGAGTCTATCGGGGTCGAACGTAGCTGTGCCAGTATACTGTTCATGGACACGAAACTGAATGTTCGCCCGTTCGAGATTTTCCTTCACGCTACCGATGAGATGTACGGTAAATTCCCCCATGGAATAAGTCGATTTGTTAAGGTGAACTTCGCCACGAGAAAAATCGAGGAGCTCTTGCGCCATGGTAGCCATGTGGTGAATTGCAACATGGATGATTCTGTACCATTGCTGAGTCTTTTCCGGCGTGAATTCTTTACCCCGTTGGAGAGATTGTATCGCGAGATTGATGGAGGTCATGGGAGACCGAAGGTCATGGACAATGGAGCCTGCCATTCGTCCAACTGTTGCGAGCCGGTCAGAGTGAATAATCTGTTGCTGGGCTTTTCTCAGACGGATACGCATCATGTCCAATGCGTTAGTGAGCTCATCCAGCTCATCGCCGGATGTGTCGGTCGTGAGCGGGGTTTCGAGATTTCCACTTCCAATGAGCTTTGTTGCCTCGAGGAGTTTGTTCAGTCGTCTCGCCAACAGGGTACGGTACATGATGATGCTCAACGCAATCGCGACACTTGTGAACATGAGGAATACAACAAAGGATCGAAGCCAATTGTCCTTGACCGACGCGGAGATGCGCTCGAGGGAGATATCCATTTCGGCTGCACCGAGGACATGATTGAGAGGAACAGCGTGGCAATTCTGGCACTTAGCTACTGCCTTGAATGGAATAAGAGCCTTGAACATATTCTCCTTGAGTTCCCAGATCGGCTCGCCCGTGCGGAACACTTGCTGCTCATTGGGTGAAAGGGTTGCCACTGGTTGTTCGCGCTTCTTTAATCGAGCAAGACGCTCCTCTTGGTTGAAACTTTCACGAAGGTGGAGGCCGGCAGTGGTAAAATGGATGCGAAGATTTTGAATGTCCGGAATGCTATTCAGTCGCGCGAGGTAAGCATCGTCCACCCGTTCTTTTGTGAGCATCATATCTACAAGGGATTCGCGAATGATATCGCTGTACGTCTTCGCAGAGGCACGCGCTTGATCCAGCATGACTTGCTCCTGGTAGCGATTGTTCAGGTAGACAGAAGTTCCTAATGCGACGAAAATCAGCGGGACTATAGTAAGAAGAAGTTTGGTCGATAGATGAGTTGTGTGAACCATCTGTCCACTCAACGAGAATCTAAACCGAGATCTTTCCCTTCCTGCAGGGATCGTTCATACTCAAGTTTGTAACGTCGGACAGCGTTGAAGAGAGACTCCGCGATGCGCTGTTGTCCCTTCGGACTCCTCAAAATTTTCTCGTCGTGTTTATTAGAAAGATACGCGGTTTCGATCAACACATTCGGCATTGACGCGCCGACGAGGACGTAGAACCCAGCTTGCTTCACGCCATTGTTCGTGATGTCGAGATGTTTTCCCATCTCCTGTTGGAGAATATCTGCAAAGTGCTCGCTGTATTTCACATACGCGCTCTGTGCCATCGAAAGCAAGATGAAATTTTCTTCAGTCAATTCCTGATAATGCTTCTGATACCCCTCTTCGAATCTAACCACCGAGTTCTCTCGCTCAGCAATGCGGAGGGCATTTTCGTTTTTCCCGGGCCGCAGCAGATAGATCTCGAACCCATCGGTTGAGTTCGGCTTGCGCGGCATCGCGTTGCAGTGAATACTGACGAACAACTTCCCGCTGTTTTGATTGGCAATTTGCCCTCGTCGATACAACTCAACAAACGCGTCAGTTTTCCGCGTGTAAACCACTCGTACCTTCGGCAAATTCTTCTCGATTAAGCTCCCAAGCTTCAGAGCAATGGCTAACGTGATATCCTTCTCCTTCGTCTTCATCATGCCGATCGTCCCAGGGTCATCGCCACCGTGTCCCGCATCGATCACGACGACATCGAGCTTCCATTTGTCTCGTTCATGTTGCAATTCGCGCTCGTAGTTGTGCGCCTTTCTATTCGCCAGTTGTTCCTCCGTCGGTGTATGGATGGCGAGAAGGATATCAGTGCCGTTTTCTGCCGGAATCGGCTCAGTATTGCTGACCTCGCCTTTCAGTTTGAACGTTAACTGAACAGATGTTGGTGACTGGAACACCAGAATTTGTCGTACCATTCCCGCTGGCGCGATCTTTTTAATAGTATTGACATCGGCGCGTGCATTGGCAAGCGTAAGATACAGCCATGTATTGTCACCGATCTGCTTAGGCCAGCTTTCAAAGTCGGGAATCTTTTTTGCGCAGTGGATTCTGATCAAGAAACCGTTGGATTTCTCTTCGAAGCTGAGTCCGGTCACGTCAAACGCAGAAGAGGGTCGCGCGCGGCCGACAATAATCTTCGTCCGGTCATATGCTATTTCTTCTGAAAGAATCGTTTTCAGGATAGGAATGAATGCCTCGATCGGAACGAAGTAGGTGGTGGAAACCACGATGACGCCCACTGGCAGTTGCACAAGGCTCGCATTCTCTTTTTGATCGACAATGATTACGAATGGGTTCCCGGGAGAGATCTTCACTGAGAACTGATCGGAACGTAACTCGATCTTGCGAGCCTCCGGGTGGGAGATTGTTGTAAGATTGAAGACACGAACGAGATCGCTCACGGACCCGTAGATGATCCCATTCCGGGTGAGTGTTGCAACTTGAGTATTGCGTGCATGGTCAAGAACAAAAATGACAGGGAGAGAATTCTGTGAGTAGCCGGCAGTAACGACGATGAAGCAGAGAAAGAATAATACGTTACGGAACATTATGTCTTATCGAAAATTCACACATTGTACAGCGAACTTCAGGTCGGCTTGCTTCAGCATTGCGATCACAGATTGCAGGTCGTCTTTGCTCTTCCCACTCACCCGCACCTGATCGTCCATGATCTGTGCCTGTACTCTGAGTTTGGTGTCTTTAATCATCTTCACGAGGAGCTTTGCATTCTCTTTGTCGATGCCGTTCTGCAGTTTGATCGTTTGTCTGACGGTCCCGCTCGCTGCAGGTTCTATGGGACCATACGTCAGCGCCTTCAGCGGCACACCACGCTTCACGAATTTGTTTTGCAGTATGTCGATCACCGATTTCATTTTAAAGTCGTCATCAGAAATAACAACGATCTCTGACTCCTTTTGTTTCAGCTCGATAGATGACTTGGAGCCTTTGAAGTCGTACCGCTGCGCGATTTCCTTCCGTGCCTGATTGAGCGCGTTATCAACTTCCTGCATATCCACTTTTGAAACAATATCAAATGAGCTCGTGTCTGCCATAATAGATATATATCAGAATGAAAAGAATGCCCGCAGGAAGATAGAGAGCAACTTCAAATGCGGAAAACTTGTCTGGACATCGTAGCGGTTATGGATTTCCTGTTGTGTCTTCTTATCTTTGGTGATGATGATGACTGAGAGCGGGCGTTTCATGTTCTTTTCCTCGGTAATGCTTGTTGTAGGATCAGACCTTCCAGTCTGACCGGACAGGACCTGTCCTACCAAATCTTTTCCTTGATGATGATGCTTCGTTTCTTCAGTTCCTCGATTAACGGATCGAGCGGCACACACTGTTCTGGTGGGACAACTCCCCGTGCAGTGATTGTTCCATTTGCCACCATCTGCGCGATGATGGACGTCGGAAATGCCGTTGTCCGCATCATCGACGTCATTTTTCCCTTCTCATCATAATAATCTATCATCTCATACGCAAGTGTTTTGCGTGTTCCTTGAAGTGTACCAATCACCGTTACGCGCATGAGCACGACGTCCGGTCCATTGGTGGGGAGTTTCCTTCGAAGCAATTCCTCAAACACTTCACGTGTCGTGCGGACAGAGTTACCGACCATGATCGGCTCAGTGCTGGCGAACCCCAGGTCGAGGAGTGTCTTGAATTTCTCGCAATGGCCTTTGTATCTGATCGTTTTATAGTCAAGTTCTTTAATCGTTCCTTTGAATATTCGTGTCAGCATCGAGACTCCGCCTGAGGTGTTGAAAGCTTCGAGCTTTCCGAACGGCGGTGGAAATTCCAATTCCTCCACATCGATCATCGAGTCGACGTGTTTCAGGGTGCTGTTGTGGATGACTTCAGCCGGCTCGAGATACTCGTTGATGAGACCTTCAGCCGAAAACACAAGCTGGTAATGAAGCGGTGGTTGGGGATGTTGCGGAAGCCCGCCAACACGGATATGAATTTCGTCAACGCTTGAAAATTTCTTTGCACTGCCAGCAGCAACTACACAGGCCATCCCCGGCGCAAGCCCGCAGTTCGGAAGAATACAGATATTGGCAGCTCGAGCCCGTGCATGTAACTCGATCTGGCTGTCCACGACATCCATATTCCCGCCGAGGTCGCAGAAATGAATACCCGCTTCGATCGCTGCTTTCGTGAGGGAGAGGTTCTGTGTATATGTTGTCGCACCAATTGCGACGTTCACTGTTTTCATCAGCCGCACGACTTCATTGAAGTCATTGGTGTCAAGTTTTCTTGGCACGATGTTCCTACCAATCGCTGATGCGATGCTATATGCTCGTTCCTCGTTAATATCCGCGAGGGTAATCGTTTCGACCCCGCTGGAATGAGCGAGATCGTATGCCATTGCGCTTCCCATCATACCTGCACCGATAACGAGGACTTTCACGTGAGCCTCCAGATGATAAGCGTAGAGCGTAAAGTGTAGAGCAGAAACAATGGAATGATATGCTTTGCCATGTTGTTACTTTTGCATGTTGACTTTTTCATTTTGCATTGTCACTTTAGTATCTCTCCGGTTTCCATACTCCAGAATAAAAGATCAAGTTCATCCATGGGAATGCCGATCTGCCGTGCAAATGTATGAAATTTTTGCTCAATAATTTTGTAACGCTTTGCGGTGAGCGTTTTCGGCAGATGCCGGAGAACACCAACACGGACAAGATTCTTCAAGATGTGGCGGTCAAGAATAGCGAGGTTGCGGTGTCCGACATTACGGAGGAAATGCGATGCCTCCTTCCATCCCAAACCTCTCACGTTCTGTACCAGCCATTCGCGAAGCTCGGCACTTGAACTGCCGTTTGAGAGATGGTCTGCGATCAGCGGAAACTGTTCACGCGTGTGGAGGAGATGTTTTGCTTTCGTCTTATGGAAGCGGATATAGAACTCTTTCTGGTGAAGCAATGGCTCCGGATCGACTGGCTCGTGAAAAAAGTCGGTTTCTTTCAGCAGCTTCACCGCTTTCTCAGCATTGACAGCGCTTGATTGCGGTGTGAGGAGACAGTAAACGAGTTCATAGAAGTATTCGGTTTGCGGAATTCTTGAAAACTCTCGCAGTCGATGACGGATTGCATTCTTCCGCTCGCGATGAAATGTGCGGAGTTCGTCGAGTGATAATTTCTGAATAACCTTCTTCATTCACCCGCCAACATGACGCTAATAGTACTGCGATGTTTGGATGTGTGTGCGATACCATCTCGCACTAAGCCATCGATCAATCTGCTCAACCACGGAAGTTCGCGCTTGCTGAAATCGCTCTTGATGATGTGCCCAAGACGAACGAGTGAAAAGGAACTCTCACTGCTCATATTCCTCAGAGCTTCAACGATGCGCCCACGCCAGATTCTATGAGGAATCCCATTATACCTCGGCTCCATTTTTTTTGCTTGATGTGCTTGCCTGCCGTTCATCACTCCAAGCTTGTGCAAATGACGAGAGGAACAGATCGATGCGATCGGACACTCTTCGCACTTTGGTCGCCGGGCAGTACACACCGTCGCGCCGAGATCCATTAACGCCTGGTTCCAAGAATAAGAATCCTTCGGAAGGATGCGCTCCGCCGCCGACCATATCTCATCGTCTGTTCTCAACTCGGCGGTGCTCTTCGTCTTCCACAACACTCGTGAGAGCACGCGTCGGATATTGACGTCCACGACCGGCATGCGTCTCCCGTATGCGAAACAAGTTAACGCATGTGCTGTATACTTCCCGATACCCGGAAGACGGAGGAGCTCTTCGATACGGCACGGCAGTTGACCTTCATGCCGTTCAATTACTTTTCTAGCAAGTTCGCGAAGTCTTACAGCTCTATTATTGTATCCCATTCCCCGCCATGCTCGAATGACATCTGCCCTTGATGCGTGCGCAAGTGTCCGAAGTGTTGGAAATCGATCGAGGAACTGTGGAAGCTTCTCCTGCACGCGGCTCGCCTGGGTTTGCTGCAGCATAATCTCGGAAACAAGAATCTCGTACGGATCACGGGTCGACCGCCAGAACAACTGCCGTTGGTGTTTCCGATACCAGCGGAGAACGTTTCGGTGAAGAGCCTTAATCGTTCTGCGATGGAATTTTCGCATACTCATTCATGAGCTTTTGAACGACATCTCTGTTTCCTTCCAGGATATCGTAGCGATCAAGGTTCTGAATCGGCACCCACTCACATGACTCAAAAACATGGTTGACAAGTTCACCGGTGAATGCAGGCACGATATAATAGAAAACATCGAACGTGCCGCTGTCCGGGTAGAGAGCATGCTGTTGATGGTACAAGTCGCCCACAACTGCATCGATCGCAAGTTCTTCATGCAATTCGCGACGTAAACAGGCATTAGTCTCTTCTTCCGTTTCTACTTTTCCGCCGGGGAATTCCCACTTCAAGCCGTAGCGAGCTTGCTGATGGCGTTGGCAAAGAAGAACCTCTCCGTTCTTCATAATGATACCGACTGCGACTTGAATCATGGAGAAAAGATAACGAAAGTGGAGGCGAAATACAACGAGCGTCATCTTCAGGGCGACTATTCGAGAAAAAAATTACAAAACAATCCTCATGCCTCAACCACAAACTAACTCTCGAAGAAACTTCTTCTGGCTTTTTTCCGCCCTTCTCCGTACATTGATTCGCAATCACTCCAATTCAAGAATAGACACATGGCTCACGTAACTAATCCTCAAGCGGAAGAAATTTTAGACAAGGAATTCAAGTGTCTCAATGCCGGCTTTGTCAGGCTCATCGATTACATGGGGGGAGATGAATCGATTGTACAGGCTGCACGCGTTTCCTATGGTAAGGGAACAAAAACAGTCAACGAAGATCGCGGACTCATCCGGTACCTGATGCGCCACATGCATACCACGCCCTTCGAAATGGTAGAGCTAAAATTCCACGTGAAGCTTCCCATCTTCGTCGCGCGGCAATGGATCAGGCATCGTACGGCAAACGTGAATGAGTACTCCGGACGGTATTCAATTATGAAGGACGAGTTCTACGTCCCCGAGCATGAAGCGATCCATTATCAGAGTCTCCGGAACAAGCAAGGCAGGCGTAAAGAAGACGTCCCGCCAGAGTTGCGCCGGAAAGTGTTGGATATTTTGACCTCATCACACACTCAATTGTACGGCGAATATCAAAAGATGCTTGAGGATGACATCGCACGCGAACTCGCGCGCATTAACCTTCCGCTCTCACTCTACACCGAGTGGTACTGGAAGATCGATTTGCACAACCTTTTCCATTTCTTACGGTTACGGATGGATGCACACGCGCAGTACGAGATCCAGGTGTATGGTGAAGCCATGGCTGAGATCACGAAGAAAGTCGCGCCGATGGCATGGGAAGCGTTCGAGGATTATGTGTTGAAGGGTGAAAGATTTTCGCGACTTGAGCTAAAGGTAATCACTGAACAGCTCGATGTCCAGAAAATCACGAAGGAAAGTCTCGAGTGTAAAGGATTGAAGGGACGCGAGGCGGATGAGTTTTTGGAAAAGTTGAAAAACCTTGCGAAGGTTTGAAACCTCCGCAAGGTTATCTACTCTCTTTCAAATCTTCTCATTTGTTTGATTTGACTGCGATGTTTCTTTCCTTCCAACCGGTTCTCCTTTGCCGCCCTCGTGGTCTTCGTCTTAATCCGTTTTTTTCGCGGCTTCAACGCGCGGCGCAAGAGATCGGTAAGACGCTCGACTGCTTCCTCGCGGTTCTTCCACTGGCTGCGGGAAGTCTGGGCGACCACATGCAGCATTCCCTCCGTGTCGATCCGCGATTTTAGATGTCCCTTAATGTTCTCGCGCTGCTCGTCGTTGAGGCTCGGTGAGTTCTGAACATCAAACAACAGTTCAACACGTGTCTCCACCTTGTTCACGTTCTGACCACCTGGTCCCCCACTGCGTGCGAACTTGAACGTCAGTTCGGATCTTGGGATAGCCAAAGACTCGTTTATTGTTATTACGTCGCCCATCGAATGTAAAGATACGAAATTCGGCGACTTCCTTCATCGTGCCGCTGTCGACAATTGCAATTGCGTTCTCCTTTTGGTACTTTTCGGTGTCCCTTACTTCCCGACTCAGTCGCGGGAGTAGGGGTGGGGTGTTTTCTGCCCGGAGATTTATGTTGCCGGCAAGGGTAAAGAATGATTTGAAAGAGAACATGATAAACGCGTTACAAGACGAAATATATCGTTCCGATACATTTACTGAACTTTTCGAGCAGTTACGATGTCTCTCACCGGATGCCCCACTTGCACTCATCGGTGTCGCTGGCTCACTGCTCGCATTTGTCGTGGCAAAAGTGTTTGACAAACGACAGGCTCAAGTGTTATTGATTGCCTCGGATGAAGACAAAGCTGAAAAGCTTCGCGATGATTGTGCCCTTCTGATGGGGGAAGCCAGTGTGCGCTTATTTGGTGCGAGACCTATGCATCAGACGTCCGCCGAAGGAGGATTGGATATGACATCAACCATTGCGCAAGTCGAAACGCTCAAAGCGCTCTCCTCAGGAATGAAGTGCGTCGTGATCGCATCTCCTCATTCGATTGTTGAGATGGTACCGCCTCCTCGGCAGTTCGCGCAAACCGTCATCGAGCTGAGGGCAAACGCAGAGCACAATTTTCAATCATTGATTGACCATCTGACAGAGCTTGGCTTCATCAGAAAAGAATTCGTCGAAAGCTATGGGGATATTGCCGTCCGCGGCGGCATTGTCGATGTGTTCCCGTATGTTGGAGAAAACCCTCTTCGGCTTGAGTTCTGGGGCGACACGGTCGAATCCATCCGAGAATTTGATGTACTCTCTCAACGCTCGATCCGCGAATTGGAGTCGGCGAGTATTATTCCCTCTCTCATCAAAGAATCCACTGGTTCCGATGAGCACGATCAGAATGGAGAACGAGAGCATCATGTACGTACTGCGTCTCTGCTCGACTATCTCCAGAACGATGCAATCGTCATCCTCGATGAACCGGCAATGATAAAGCGTGAGATCGATGAACTCGCGATGGTAACGACATCAACCCCCTTCACGTATGACGAGACATATCGCCGTGGGGCACAATTTCTCATGATCATCAGTTCCAGTTTTGGAACCGGCACGTCCAAAATTAAGAACGTAAACAGCAGCACCAATTTTAATTCTCTCTCACAGCCGGCATTCAACGGCAGTATCAATGTGCTTGTCGAAACACTCCGGAAACTCTCCGGTGAGGAATACAAAATCTATCTCACGTGTGATACGAAGGATGGAGCAATTCGATTAAGGGAATTGATTGAGGACGTCATAACCAGTCCGGAAGAGGTAGGAGATTCGAAGTCGAAGATTGTGGAAGAAGAGAAGACTCGCGTCGGTGAACCACAATCAGAAACCTCAAGTCACATACCATCTGCCATCAGGTACGAAATCATCAGCGAATCCGTCCATTTGGGATTTATGTTCCAACCGGCGCGCCTTGCCGTCTTCACTGAACATCAAATCTTCGGCAGACTGAAACGCCGAGGAATGCTGAAACGACGCCGCTTCAAGGGTTTCTCACAAAAGGAGTTGCAGCAACTCAAACGCGGCGATTATGTTGTTCACATCGATCATGGAATCGGAACCTTCACAGGTCTCTCCAAGATTAAGGTCGGTGGGGTCGAGCAGGAGGTGATGAAACTCGTTTTCCTTGAGAATGATGTGTTGTATGTGAATCTCAACTTCATCAACCGCGTGCAGAAGTACTCTTCACAAGAGGGACATGTCCCGAAGCTCAACAAACTCGGTGCAGCAGATTGGGAGCGCACGAAGGCAAAAGCTAAACGTCGTATCAAAGATATCGCGCGAGATATCATCGCGTTGTACGCGAGAAGGAAACACGATAAGGGCTTCACATTCTCTCCGGATACGCACTGGCAGAAAGAGCTTGAAGCCTCGTTCATGTACGAAGATACGATCGACCAGGCGACTGCAACGCTCGAAGTAAAACACGACATGGAGAGTCCCGCCCCGATGGACCGGCTCATCTGTGGTGATGTCGGATTCGGGAAGACGGAGGTTGCACTCCGCGCTGCCTTCAAAGCTGTGATGGACGGAAAGCAAGTCGCGCTGCTCGTGCCGACAACCATCCTTGCGATCCAACATTACAACACCTTCCAGGATCGTCTCTCTCGATACACAACGCGGGTCGAGAACATTACGCGCTTTAAATCGATGAAGGAACAAAAACAAATTGTTGATGATCTTGCGAAAGGATCCATCGATATCATCATCGGAACCCACCGACTCCTCTCGAAAGACATTATCGTGAAAGACCTCGGTCTGTTGGTCATCGACGAAGAGCATCGTTTCGGTGTTGCCGCGAAGGAAAAATTGCGGCAATTGAAAGCAACCGTGGATACGCTGACATTAACTGCAACGCCCATCCCGCGGACGTTGCACTTCTCGCTGATCGGTGCTCGTGATCTCTCCCTCATCGCAACACCGCCGCGCAACCGGCTGCCGATCCTAACGGAAATAATCGCTGCCGATCATAGCCTTCACCGCCTGCAATGGCAAGTCATTCGCGAGGCGATCATGAGGGAACTCCACCGCGGCGGTCAGGTCTACTTCGTGCACGACCGCGTCAACAATATCGATGCGATTGCCGATCAGGTAAAAGCGAACGTGCCTGAAGCGAAGGTGCACGTTGCCCACGGACAGATGACGGGACATCAGCTTGAAAAAACGATGCTGGGATTTCTCGAGAAACAATATGATGTCCTTGTGTGTACGAAAATCATTGAGTCAGGCCTCGACATCCCGAACGTCAACACGATCATTATCAACCGCGCAGACCGATTTGGATTGGCAGAACTATACCAGTTGCGCGGCCGTGTCGGCAGGTCAAATATGCAAGCGTATGCCTATCTCCTTGTGCCGCCTCTCAGTGTAATGCCAAAGGCTACACTGCGCCGTCTGCAAGCTATCGAAGAATTCACGGAGCTTGGCTCTGGCTTCAACCTTGCCATGCGCGATCTTGAGATTCGCGGGGCGGGCAATCTTCTGGGCGGCGAGCAATCTGGGTTCATCATGGAGATGGGCTTCGAGATGTACGAGCGGATCGTCCAGGAAGCAGTGGCCGAGCTGAGGCAGGAGGAATTCAGCGACGTCTTTCAATCTCAGCAACCTACATCGCACATCGTACATCGCCCATCCACCGAGGCTGTCATCGACTCAGATATTGAGGCTCTCATCCCGGACTTCTACATCGAATCCGACTCTGAGCGGCTCGATGTGTATCGTAAGCTCTATAAGGCTACGACGGAAGATGAACTCGGCAGCATGCGTGCGGAGTTGCAGGACCGTTTCGGCGAATATCCGGGGGAAGTGGAAAATTTGTTTCAGCTTGTCGAGCTGCGACTCCTTGCGGCGAGGGCCGGATTTCAGAAGGTGGAGCTTAAAGGAAACGCGCTCTCGATTACGCTGCCTGATCAATCGAACAAGCAGTTCTACGGTGAGCATGATGATGCAGGCGCGCCATTCCAGCAGATCATGAAAAAGGTCGCGGTTGATGGGAAGAAGGATGTCCGGCTACAACAAGAAGGCAGCGCGTTGAAATTGAGGTTCACTCAACGCCAGGGTGACGGCACAAATGAGCGGTTGCACGACGCGAAAAAGAGATTAGAGGAAATCTTCGTTCATAAAGATCGTGAATGATACTATTATTTTCCTCAAATGCAGGAAGGTGAAAGAATCAAAGGAGGGAACTTTCCAGTAAAGTGGTTGAAAAGCTTTGTATGCAACTGTAGAAGTATCGGGGACAACCAGATGGTTTCATTTTCCGGAAATCATTTTGACGCTGCCATCGTCGGCTCCGGACCTGCGGGTTCCTCGGCAGCACTCGCTTTGGCGAAAGAGGGCTTCAACGTCCTCATCGTTGAGAAAGCTTCGCTGCCGCGCTACAAAACGTGCGGCGGTGGCGTTGTGCGGAGAGCGAGAAATCTTCTCCCTGTGAATATCGATCGCGTAGTGAAGCAGAACTGTTCTGTGGCAGAGTTGCATCTGCACGACACCGATCTTCATTTTCGTGCGATGCGGCATGAAGCAATAATTACTATGACGATGCGGGAAGACTTTGACTTACTCCTGCTACACACTGCCCGTGATGACGGAGCGGTTGTTCTCGCAGAATGTGAAGTGCTGGATGTAACTCAAGACCGCCACTCGGTCACATTGACGACCACTCAAGGAAACATCTCTGCGAAATTTGTTATCGCCGCAGATGGTGTGACAAGTATTGTCGCCAAGAAATGTGGATGGAAAGAAAACCGTAGAGTCGTACCTGCTCTGGAGTACGAAGTCTCTGTCTCTCAAGAAATATTGCAAAGATTCAACATCGCCGCACGATTCGATTTCGGTATTGTCCCTCAGGGATATGCCTGGATTTTCCCGAAAGGTGATCATCTGTCTGTTGGGGTATTAACGACAAGAAGAGGGTCGGCCAATCTCAATGAGTACATCAAAGAGTATTTCATGATAACAGGGCTTACCGACATCACGCGCACTGAAAGACACGGCTTCATGATTCCCCTGAGCCCGCGGAAGGATAGCTTCGTGAAAAACCGTGTCCTGTTGGTCGGAGATGCGGCGGGTTTCGTCGATCCAGTGACTGCGGAGGGGATTACCTTCGCGATCAAAAGCGGGCAGCTCGCCGCGGGCGCCCTCATTGAAGGGAATTTCGATCAAGCGCTCGTCAGTCGAATCTACACATCAGCATTAAAGAAATTTATCCTTCCCGAGATACGCGCCGCGTCGATACTCTCGAAGCTTCTCTACGATTTTTCCTCGATGCGCACATGGCTATTCCGTAACTATGGTTCGCGATTGTGTGAGGCTATGGTCACCGTGGTGACAGGCGAGCGAACGTATCACGAAATGTTATTCAACCCAAAAAATTACGTGAGACTTCTACACCAACGATGAACGATCAGTCATCAAGAAAACCGTCACTCATCTATGATGGTGACTGCAGCTTTTGTCGCATCTGGATCGATCGGTGGAAACAGATCACAGGCGACCATGTGGAATACGCTCCATATCAAAAAGCCGCTGATCGGTTCCCTCAAATCCCGAAGGAGAATTTTGCCAAATCGGTACAATTCATAGAGGATGATGGCAAAGTACTTTCTGGAGCGCATGCAGTTCTTCGGACACTTTCCTCCACCCCTGGCAAGCGATGGATCCTTTGGGTGTATGAATCAATACCTGGGGTCGCGTCTGTCTGCGAATGGACATATCGTTTCATCGCACAACACCGCGATGGTGCTTATACACTGACGCGCTTTCTCTGGGGAGCGCATGTGGGTCCAGCCTCATACGTTCTCACACGGTGGATCTTCCTCCGGTTAGTCGGGGTAATCTATTTCATCGCGTTCTTCTCGCTCGGGACACAAGTCCTTGGGCTCATCGGGAAGAATGGCATTGTACCCATTGAAAATTTCCTACAGTTGATTGCACATCAAACAGGAGTAGAGCGTTACCGGGAGTTCCCAACGTTGGTATGGTTTAGTTCGAGTGATGCGTTTCTTCAATTCTTATGCTGGGGGGGAGCAGCGCTGTCATTAGTTCTCGTGGTTGGCATTGCACCAAGAATCATCTCGGTGTTGCTGTGGATCTTTTATTTGTCGCTTTTTGTTGCGGGGCAAACGTTCTTGTCATTTCAGTGGGACATTCTCCTCCTCGAGATAGGGTTTCTCACAATCTTTCTTACACCGGCACAACTTCTTCCAAAACTTTCCCACGAGCCACAACCTTCGAAAATGATCCTATTGCTCTTTCGATTGTTACTCTTCCGGTTGATGTTCTTTTCCGGAGTTGTTAAGCTTGCAAGCGGCGATCCGTCGTGGCATGATCTCACAACACTCACCTTTCATTACGAGACGCAACCTCTGCCCACGCCAATCGCTTGGTACGTGCATCAACTCCCGATATGGTTTCATACAGCATCGTGTGCACTCATGTTCGTCATCGAATTGGTAATTCCATTTCTCATTGTTGCGCCTCGACGATTACGCTTGATCGCCTTCGCTATCTTTACGACCTTCATGCTTCTTATCATCGTTACTGGAAATTATACCTTCTTTAATCTGTCGGCAATTCTGCTTTGCGTATTACTCCTTGATGATGAGATGGTGAAAAGAGCCCTACCAATTCGATTATGGGGCAGTGATCGACAGATTTTACAGCGATCACGGTTCAGTCACGTTGTCATTACGGCTATAACTGCTGTGGTTATTATCCTGAATGGGTATCAATTTGTAAGACTTTTCTTGCAACGAGAGGACGTTTCAGAGCCTCTCAGTACTCTTGCTCGCTGGTGTGCACCCTTCTGCATTGTGAACCACTATGGTTTATTCGCGGTCATGACGGACCCACGTCCCGAAATCATTATCGAGGGAAGCGCGGACGGGAAAAGGTGGTTAGAGTACGGATTCAAATATAAACCGGGTGATGTAAATCGAGCATCGCAGTGGGTCGCACCGCACCAGCCACGCCTCGATTGGCAAATGTGGTTTGCGGCGCTGGGAAGTTATGAACGTAGTCCGTGGTTTGTCAACTTGTGTGTGAGGCTGCTACAAGGCTCCCCTGAGGTACTTGACCTTCTTGAGGGAAATCCATTTCCAGGAAGCCCGCCGCGATATATTCGCGCACTTGTGTATGAATACCACTTCACTGATTTCCCCACACGACGCACAACCGGGGCAGTGTGGAAGAGAGAATTGAAGGGATTATATCTGCCGCCAATTTCGTTGAGGGAGAAGTGAACATTGCCAGCGGGCGTATGCTACAACTAATGGATGGAATCGAAAGACGAATGGAGAAATATCCTGGAAGTCAATAGCTCACGAAATGTGTGGTTGAATCCTTCCGTCTTAAGCTGAAATCTATAGGAACGGATTGGCATCCTTTCACGTACTCTTCTCATGTGTTCTTGATTTCTATTTAGAAGAAGTTAAATTATTTGGAGAACAATTACAATACGATATGAAAATTCTCGCTCTCACCGACATACACGGTTCATATAGACAGGCTGAAGAGATTGTTAAGAAAGAGAACCCAAATATTGTCGTCGTAGGTGGGGATCTGACAAATGTTGGTTCGATGAAGGAAGCAGAAGGGGCGATTAAGAAATTCCAATCGCTTTCTCCGCTCGTCTTATGTGTTGCAGGTAATATGGACCTACCACAACACGATGAATTATTTTCTTCTCTTGGTGTGTCGATCAATGGTTGTGGGATTTCGCAAGGTGATGTCGGGTTCTTTGGAGTCTCGGCTGCGCCGTATTCACGATTGCATACACCGTATGAAATCTCAGAGGAAGAAATCTTGATGAGAAGTAAACAAGGATTTCAGGATGTGGAACAATGCCGGGTGAAAGTCTTTGTCCCTCACGCTCCGCCGTATGGTACGCGAGTGGATATTATTCACTTGGGCATTCATGTTGGAAGCACAGCTGTCCGCGAGATTATCGAAGAAAAACAACCCGATGTGGTTATCTGTGGTCATATTCATGAAGCACGAGGACAGGACTCCTTGGAAAAAAGTAAGATTGTTAACTGTGGACCCGCTGTAAACGGTTACTACGCGGTTGTTGAGATTCACCACTCGATCGAAATACGGAATCATCATTTCCTCAATTGAATGCCGCCGTCGGGCCGTCTGCCAAGTGAATGAAATATCTGTGGTGAATTTTCTGGGAGCATTCTTCGATTAATCATCCGCTGACAACTCATCGTATACTGTAAAGCGTGACCTTAATGGTTGTGACTTACATTCTTACCCAAGCCTCCCCACTTCACCTGTATTATCATCTAAGAAATAATCCGTCAAAACCGAGAGAAATGAAGCTTTTTTGGATGTTTTAACTCCTCTAGTTATCCCCACATTAAAAAACCGTGAAAATGTACCGATAAACTTGACTTTCAAAGAAAATTCTCTAAATTGGAAAGTTACCAGTGGGGAAAAGTGGGGAAATTTGGTGTGGAATTTTTTTCATTTACGATAGTTTCATAACGACTTCATAAAGAGATAATGTCATCCTTCAAAGGGTCATATATGTATGCTGTTGACGACAAAGGAAGAGTTAACCTTCCGGCGAAGTTGCGGAAGTATGTTTCACCTGAAGCGAACGAAACATTTGTCATTACACGCGGATTTGAAAAATGTTTGTTCGTCTACCCAGTTGATGAATGGAACAAGTTAGAAGGAAACTTGCGTAATCTCTCATCGTACGATCCGGAGCATCGGAGGTTTATCCGAGCGCTGCTTGAGCTTGCTTCTGAGAGTCAGCTCGATGGTCAGGCTCGTCTTTCTATTCCACAGGAACTCCGTGAGTATGCGAGTATCCAGGATGAAGTCCGTATTATAGGAACGCTCGATAAAATCGAGCTGTGGGATCCGAAGATTTACGATGACTACAAAAATACTCAGCCTGAACCGTACGAAAGCATTGCCGCAAAAGTCATGCGGTAGAATACGTAGAATAATGATGTTGTTAAATTCAACATGTTGATTACGTTCGTAGAAAATGGATGGAACCCGAGTATCACACGCCGGTATTGGTTGAGGAGGTTCTTCGTTACCTGCCAACTGTACCTGATGGAATTTACGTGGATGGAACACTTGGAGGCGGCGGACATGCTGAAGCAATCTTGATGCGGCTTTCTCCAGGTGGAAGGTTGATCGGGTTTGATCAAGATCGTGAGGCAATCGCATCCGCCCGATTGCGGCTAGGACAATTTGGAGATCAGGTGACCTATCTCCACGAAAACGTTTCACATATTGAAACTGCCCTGCATACCATTGGGGTCGATCGCATCAGTGGGGCCCTCTTGGATTTGGGCATATCATCACACCAGATAGACGAGAAACAACGGGGCTTCAGTTTTCAAACAGAGAGCCGACTCGACATGCGGATGAATCGAGAACAGCTACTAGACGCATGGAAGGTTGTCAACAATTACACAGAGCAACATTTGGCGGAAATTCTCTGGAACTATGGCGAAGAGAAGCATTCGCGCCGAATCGCCAGGGAAATAAATATTGTTCGGAGCCAGCGAGCGATTAATACAACTCAGGATTTGGTAGAAGTAATTCGGTCGGTAGTCGGAGAGAAATTCTTGCAAAAATCGCTAGCGAGAGTTTTTCAGGCCATCCGGATCGAAGTGAACAATGAACTTGGGAATCTTGCACAAGCATTGGATCAGATTCTCAACATCCTTTATCCCGGTGGAAGACTTGTGGTGATTTCGTATCATTCCCTTGAAGACCGTATTGTCAAGAACCGTTTTCGAGAGGAGTCAAAAACGTCAATTCCATCAGGCAACAAATTTTCTGCTGATCAACCGAAGCACCCAAAGGTTGCTATCTTGACGAAGAAGCCCGTTGGGCCACAGCTTGATGAATGTAAGAATAACCCGCGTGCCCGAAGTGCGAAATTACGAGTGGCGGAACGCGTATACCCATGACAAAGAATTCATCAACATTGGCTGAACAAGGAACGTCTAGCCCAGAGCTTACCGAGCGTCGTTACGTATATAATGGTGAAACCGTGAGTCACAATGGAGAATTTGTGCCTCGTGGTAATAAGAGGGTGAAAAGACGAAAACGATCGCCATTCAATATCATTGCCGTACTGTTCACAATTTCACTCCTCATTGTGTTCTATGTATGGAACAAGATTGCCGTGAACCGCTTGGTTGTAGAAATCAATGATCTACAGAATCAATATCAGAAGATGCTCAATACAAACGAATTCCTTCGCGCAGAGATCAATAAGAAATCCAATCTCGAGCGTATTGCCACGATTGCCACCGGACAGTTGGGTCTTGTCTATCCAAAAGAACAGCCGATTTGGTTTGAGGTCGACGCCGAACGCATCACACCAAATCTACGATAAGAGACATCAAGGAGATCCCCATCGGGTTCATATACTGTGACGGAACACGAACAACATTTATCACCTTCTGTTGAGAATACTTTCGGGAAAACACTGCGGGTTCGACTGCGGATCCTGCAGTTCTCGATGATCATGTTTTTTGCCGTTGTCGGGCTTCGTCTTGTTCAAATCCAGATCATCGAGTTCCCAAAATATCGTGAAATTGCACAGAAGCAATATCAGTCGAAAATAGTTCTGCCCGCGGCAAGAGGAACACTCTATGATCGGAGTGGAAATGTCATCGCGACTAACTCAATATACGTGTCATTTGCCGCCGATCCTCAGCTTGCTGTTGCTGATGCGCGGGCGATTGCAAGTAAGTTTTCGAACCTGTTCGGAAAGCCAAAGAGTTATTACCTCGAAAAACTTCGATCTGATTCGCGGTTTGTATGGCTGGAAAGGCAGGTTGATGTTCGTTATCTCAAGAAGATCAACACGAAGGATCTTGAGGGTATCGTGGTCCGCTATGAACCAAAACGATTGTATTTCCACGACCAAGTCGCCGGGCAACTGGTGGGCTGTACCGATGTTGATAATAACGGACTGGCGGGTATTGAGCTATCGTACGATAAAGAGCTCAGGGGAATCGATGGCTACGTAATTTTCCAAAGAGATGGTTTGGGGCGTGCACGACCCTCTGTTGATTATCCGCGCGTTGAGCCTGTGAACGGCCATAATATCATCCTGACGATCGACATGGGGCTACAGGCAATTGCGGAGAAAGAGCTTAGGAAAGGGATCGAGCAAAACAAAGCGGACCACGGACTTGTGGTGGTCATCCAGCCAAAGACAGGCGAAGTCCTGACGATGGCACAATATCCAAATGTTGATCCGAACAAATTTGGCACGTTCGATCTGCAAGATCAAAAGCTTCGCGCAGTAACTGATGTCTTTGAGCCAGGCTCTGTGTTCAAGATTGTCACTGCCTCCGCTGCTCTCGATCATGGAATCGTTGTCCCTGAGAAACGGTTCTTTGCCGAGAATGGAAAGTATGTTGTTCCTGTCTCGTACGGAAAGCAACGGACGATTGCCGATACACATCCGGAGGGATGGTTGACATTCCAGGAAGCGATGGAAGTTTCGAGTAATATCGTCATGGCAAAAGTAAGTGATCTGATTGGACCAGAGCGGTTCTACAAGATGGCGCGCGATTATGGGTTCGGTATTGCAACGAACATAGATTTCCCCGGCGAGGCGAAAGGAGTTCTCAAAAAGCCGATCGAATGGTCTGGAACAACATTAAACACCATCGCCTATGGATATGAAGTCGGGGTAACCCCCATACAAATAGTAGCTGCATACGCTGTCGTGGCGAATGATGGAATTTTAATGCAGCCCTATCTCTTCAAGCGTGAAACTGATGGGTCAGGACAAATTGTGCGTGAAGGGAAATCGCAACAGATTCGGAGAGTGATCTCGCCAGCGACCGCGCGGATACTCAAGAATTTTTTTGAGGGTGTAGTTGTGCATGGAACTGGAGTGCCTGCGCAGATCGCTGGGGTCAAGGTTGCGGGCAAAACGGGGACGTCAAGAAAATATATTGAGGGTCACTATGAGACGGGAAGTTATACAGCATCATTTGTGGGGTTCTTACCGGTTGATGATCCGCAACTCGTTTGCCTCGTCATGATGGATAATCCGCGCGGCAGCAGTTATTACGGTGGAACTGTGAGTGCACCGGTGTTCCGCGCTATTGCCGAACGGTTTATGAATACTTCACAAATGTTCGTACCCCAAGATACAATGGGTGCAGTTACAACAAACGGTGGCAACACTGTGAGATCATCGAAGAGAATACAGACAGAGAGAGCTGTTGATGAGAAAGAAAGAAACGTCGGGTATCCCAAGGGTATCGTCCCGGATGTGAAAGGGTACAGCGTACGGCGCGCCGTGGGAATTCTTATGACCGGAAAGTTCCAACCGATTGTCAACGGCTCAGGCACAGTGATCAATCAAGTACCGCCGGCGGGACAACCTGCAAGACCAGGTACGAAGATTACCTTAATTTGCCAGCCGAGATCATCGGTGGCACTGAATATCAACTGATGCGTGAGTTGAAAGCATCCACCGCCGTGTAAGAACTGTTATCGTATGAGTTGCGTCGTTGAAGAATATGAACTTGCTAACGAAATCAACATCATGGGCTTATCAAATATATTGGATGGCGTGACGGTGACGAAGATGTTCCAAACCATGTATGGACAGATGGTTGTCACTCATGACGTTGAAGTGCCCCGCATCCAGTATGACTCACGGAAAGTCACGAGAGGCGATCTCTTTGTGGCAATCCGCGGAACCGAAGCGGATGGACACCGTTTCATCAACAATGCTGTCTCCAACGGTGCAAAAATTGTTGTGGTGGAAGATGATGGTGCGATGCCGGATTCATATTTTATGCACGCAGGTGTTGTGAAAGTAGTTGTTCCGAATACGCGAATCGCACTTGCGCAAATGTCTGCTAATTATACCAACCATCCCTCACGCGCACTGACGATGGTAGGTGTTACGGGAACGAACGGCAAAACGACAACGACCCATTTGTTGAAATCTATGCTGGAATCATACGGTAGAAAAACGGGTCTCATCGGAACAATCGAGTATCAGATTGGTGATGAGGTTATTCAGGCAACTCATACAACTCCAGAATCTCTTGAGCTTAATGAGTTATTAGCGAGAATGGTGGAGCATGGCTGTGCAGCTGCGGTGATGGAGGTGTCTTCCCATGCTCTGCATCAACATCGTGTAGACGGAATGCTTTTCAAAGCCGGGGTCTTTACGAACCTGACGCAGGACCATCTTGATTATCATGGAACAATGGATGAATATTTTGACGCGAAAAAGATCCTTTTTAATGTGCTCGCGCGCGATGCATGGGCAATTGTTAACATTGATGACGACTGGGGAAGAAAACTTGTCGGTTTGACATCGGCACAGACGATCTCCTACGGAATATATTCGAACGCTGATGTCAAGGCAACGGATATTTCCTTATCGATGACAGGTACCCGGTTCACAATTGTTCACAATGGCGAACATACGCCGATCGAGTCGTTTCTCATCGGACGATTTAACGTAAGCAATATTCTCGCAGCGTTTAGTACTGGAGTTGCACTTGGGATCCCTAAGTCGACTCTCCAAGAAGCAGTCAGAAAAACAACGACTGTGCGGGGACGGTTTGAACAAATCGTCTCTCTGAAAGGGTGGACAGCTGTCATTGACTACGCGCACTCCCCTGATGCCCTGGAGAAGGCATTAAAGGCAGTTCACGATGTTTTTGATTCGAGTAAACGTGGGCGGATTATCACGGTCTTCGGCTGCGGTGGAAACCGAGACCGCATCAAACGTCCGAAGATGGCGCGCGTCGCTACAATGCTCAGTAACATTACCATCGTCACTTCTGACAATCCTCGGCACGAGGACGCAGAAGCCATCATCAATGAAGTGATGACGGGAATCGAACCGGGGTCAACGGTTTATCGTGAAGCTGATCGGAGAAAAGCTGTCTGGATGGCACTTGAGTTTGCTCAAGGCGGAGATGTTGTCCTCATTGCTGGCAAGGGGCATGAAGATTATCAGGTGATCGGGGACCGAAAGATTCACTTTAGTGATCGCGAGGTCGTCGAAGAGTATCTTGGCGCTCATGCATGAACCTGACTGTCAAGGATTTGATGTGTCTTGAGAACGCCGCTGCTTATCATCTCGACACATTAGGCAGGAAAACGTTTGCGGGTGTTTCTATTGATTCCCGCAGCGTAAAACGCGGCGAGGTATTTATTGCTATACGAGGTGAGAACTTTGATGGTCATCAGTTTGTCGAACAAGCATTCGCGAAGGGTGCTTCATGCGCTGTGATTGACGCTCGTACAGATAGCGCTCGTTGGCAATCGAAGCCTGTACTCGTGGTCGACGACACGACAAAAACACTCGGCAGATTGGCAAATATCTACAGGAAGAAGTTCAGTATTCCTGTTCTGGCAGTCGCCGGCAGTAACGGCAAGACGACAACGAAAGAAATGATCACAGCGGTGTTGAACACGCGGTATACTGTCCTGAGCACTCATGGCAACCTGAATAATCATATTGGTGTGCCGCAGACACTGTTCCATCTGAAACCGAAGCATGAGGTCGCTGTCATAGAAATCGGGACGAACCACTTTGGGGAAATCATGTACCTATGTAACATCCTTGAGCCGACGCACGGCATTATCACCAACATTGGACGAGAACATTTGCAATTCTTCCACGACCTTGAAGGTGTTGCTCGCGCAGAAGGTGAATTGTTCTCGGCGTTAGGTAAGTCGGGTGTTGGATTCATTAATCGTGACGATGAACGGGTTGTCGCTCAGGCAAAACCTGTTCAGAAGAAAGTGACCTATAGTTTCTCTAAGCGTTCGAGTGATATTCATGGTAAGTTTTTGAGAGTACATGAAGACGGCTGTGCGGAATTTGCTGTGAGCTCGGGGAAGGGAAAAAAATTTGCTATTCAGCTTTCAATCCCCGGAAAACATGTAATGATAAATGCTCTCGCCGCCACAGCAATCGGATTGACGTTTAAAGTTCCACCGAAAGAAATTCAAAAGTCACTAAAGAACTTCAACGCGGTCGGCAAGCGGATGGAAGTAGTAAGAGTCGGTGATATAACAATCGTGAACGATGCATACAATGCGAATCCCGATTCTGTGCTTTCTGCGCTTGAGGCTCTGCAGGCAATGAAATGCAAAGGAAAAAAGATCGTCATCCTCGCCGATATGCGCGAGCTTGGTGATGCTTCACAACTGGAACATGAGCGAATTGGCGACGCAATCGGTTCAATGGGGTTTGAATTCTTGCTCACGTATGGCGAGATGGCACGGCATATCTATACGCGAGCGAATGTACGCACGAAAATCCATTACGACCAAAAAAATATTTTGTCGGAATATGCGGCGGAACTTCTCTCAGCCGGAGATATCGTTCTTGTGAAAGGATCCCGAGGAATGAAAATGGAAGACGTTGTGACGTTCCTTGTTGATCGTTTGGAGAAAAACGCTGCATGAAGAAGAGTATTGTTATTCTATTGATAAGTGTATGCTTGATCGGTTTCCAACAACAACGAGCTGATTTTTCTGGAAGATGGAAATTGGATTTGAAGAGCAGCAAAGATTTGCCGGAATCGTTCAAAAGTCTTCAGTCATACGTCCTGAGTGTGAACCAGACGATAGACTCAATGGTTATGCAGCCGGAAATGACCGGAGCTGGTCAAAAATTCAAGTTACCGCCAACCATCTATAAGTTCGATGGGTCGGAAGTGTATCGCGAGGATAAGGAACGCGGATCTCAGCGCTGGATCAAGTCAGGCTGGACGACAACAGGACAGAAACTGATTGTTACAAATCGGGTAATTCAAAAACAAGGAATCAGTGAACATCATTATACACAAACGGACGTGTGGCAGTTCGGCAAAAAGAATACGTTGATGATTTTGGTTACACAGAAATTTGAGAAGAACGATTCGACGCACACAGAACGCCGGTACTATCATCGTGTGCCGTAATGCTCTATTACTTGCTTGAATATATTCACCGAACATTGAACCCTCCGGGGTTCGGTCTGTTCCGGTACATCACATTTCGTGCTGGCGCAGCAGCGATCACGGCATTGGTCATCGCGTTTTGGATTGGACCGAAAATTATCAGGCTTCTGAGGAAACATCAGATCGGTGAAGCAGCAAAAGTGGAAGCGCCGAAGAGCCACCTCAGCAAAGCGGGCACACCGACAATGGGTGGATTGATTGTTCTTTCGGGCATCCTTGTCCCGGCATTGCTCTGGGCGGATATCAGGAATGGATATGTGCAGTTGATCATCTTTGTAACGGCAGCGCTCGGCGCTGTTGGATTCCTAGATGATTATTTGAAGGTTGTAAAAAAAAAACCGAAGGGTCTCATTGAAGAATACAAACTCATCGGTCAAGTGGTTGTCGGGTTGATTGTGGGAAGCGTCATTTATTTCTTTCCACAATACATCGATGCCGATCTGTGGAAGTTTAGCTCCAGCACAACGGTGCCATTCTTCAAACATATGGAGTTTGATTTCGGGTTGTTCTATATCCCGATGGTAGTCTTTGTCATCGCTGCAACAAGTAACGCGGTGAACTTGACTGATGGCCTTGACGGTTTAGCGGCAGGCACAGTAGGGATTGTTGGACTCACGCTTGCGGTCATCAGTTACGTATCGGGGCGCGCTGATCTCAGCCAGTATTTGACGATCCCGTTCTTACGAGGGAACGGCGAGCTCAGCATTTACTGCGCGGCGCTGGTGGGAGCGTCGCTCGGTTTTTTGTGGTTCAACGCCTACCCGGCGCAAGTATTCATGGGCGATACCGGATCGCTTGCGCTGGGTGGTGCGATCGGTACCTTGTGTGTGCTGATCAAGAAAGAACTGTTGCTGCCGACCCTCGGCGGCGTTTTTTTGATGGAAACCGTTTCGGTCATCATCCAGCGATACTATTTTAAGTACACAAGGCGGAAGTATGGTGAAGGCAGGCGGGTATTCAAGATGGCACCGTTGCATCACCACTTCGAAATGCTTGGGTGGACAGAGCCGAAAATCGTAACGCGCTTTTACATCATCGCAATCTTATTGATGATTTTAAGTTTGGCGACGTTTAAGGTGCGATAACAGAATGTCACAGATGGAAATTGTAGACGAAGCCCATATTGAGTCTATGAGTGATATCATTGTTACTGGAAAAAAGGTCTCTGTGATTGGTGCCGCGCGCAGCGGTGTCGCTGTGGCGCAATTACTGAAGAACAAGGGTGCACGCGTGTTTGTCAGCGACAGCGGCTCGATGGAGACACTCGCAGCGCATATCGTGCGTCTCACATCCGACGAGATAGAGTACGAAACAGGCGGACATACTCAACGGGTTCTCGATGCTGATGTTCTGGTGATCAGTCCCGGTGTTCCATCAACGATCCCTATCATCAGGGAAGCCGAGGGTCGAGGGTTGAAAATCGTCAGTGAACTTGAAGTGGCAAGCTGGTTCTGCACAGCTCCCATCATTGCGATCACTGGCACAAACGGAAAGACAACCACGACGACACTGGTAGGAAGAATGCTGCATGATTCCAAGAGAAAACATGTTGTCGCTGGAAATGTCGGCACAGCGTTCTCATCTGTTGTTCATGAGCTTGATGCAAGCTCGGTTGCAGTATTGGAAGTGAGTAGCTTCCAGCTTGAACACATCGAGATGTTTCATCCGAGAGTATCAGTTCTGCTCAATATGACTCCGGATCATCTTGATCGATATGGAAACAATTTCGCGAAATATATCGCCGCGAAGTGCCGAATCTTTGAAAACCAAACAAAAGATGATTTCCTTATCTACAACTATGATGATATTGAAGTCCGCGAACACGTGGGTCGCCTTGCACGTCTGCACGTTCACACACTGCCGTTCGGTATTGAGCGGCAGTTCGATGAAGGTGCGTATGTTGAGAACGGGAAGCTTGTAACGATGGTTGGCAATGATCGAACGGAGATGGTTGAAACTGAACAGATCAGCATTCGAGGGATCCACAATCTCTACAACTCCATGGCGGCAACACTGGCTGCGCAGATGATGCACGTGAAAACGCCATCGCTTCGGGCGACCTTGAAAAATTTCAAAGGTGTCGAGCATAGATTAGAGTTTGTCCGGGAAGTCAATGGCGTGAAGTACGTCAATGATTCGAAGGCAACGAATGTCGATTCCGTTTGGTATGCCCTTCAAGCGTATAAGGAGCCGCTCGTGCTGTTGCTCGGTGGTCGCGATAAAGGAAATGATTATTCACGACTGAATGTATTGGTGGAAAAACATGTAAAAGCCATCGTGGCTATTGGAGAGTCGGCAGAAAAAGTGTATCAGGCATTTAGTTCAAAGAAAAATGTCGTGAGAGCAATTTCAATGGAAGAAGCGGTGAAGCATGCGACAAGACTTGCTGTAGCTGGTGACATCGTTATGCTCTCGCCGGCATGCGCGTCATTCGATTGGTTCCAGAATTACGAACACCGCGGACGAGTATTCAAGCAGATAGTGAATTCACTGTAAGGACATGATGTTCAGTCAACGAAACCATATTGATATTGTTATCCTGATTGCCGTCTTGGCGCTGATGCTGTTGAGCCTCGGCGTTGTCTACAGTGCATCGGCGAGTTACGCTTTGGCGAAATACGGGGAAAGCGAACGGATGCTTACCAGCCATGCGATCAAGGTTCTCCTCGGGATGGTTGGATTGTTTATCGGAATGCGGGTCAACTACCGCAAACTCCAGCGGCTCACCAAACCTGCTGTCATCGTTGCTGTGGGATTGCTCATGGTAACGTTGATTCTGGGCGGTGAAGCGAAAGGCGCGACTCGGTGGCTCCGGTTTGGCAGTCTCGGGTTCCAACCGTCGGAGTTTGCAAAATATGCTCTGCTCTTTCATCTCTGTACCCTCATTGCCGTGAAGCAAGAAGTAATCAGAGATTTCAAGCGCGGCTTCATTCCGATGATGGTCTGGATCGGAATGGTGACTGTTCTTGTTATGCTGCAGCCGAATTTCAGTATGGGTTCAATGATATTTTTCCTCAGCCTCATTATGTTGTTCATCGGTCGGGCTAAGCTTTCGCATCTTGGATTGACCTTTGCAATTCTTCTGCCATTGATTATCCTCTACATGGTCAGTGCGGAGTATCGATTGAATCGCTTCTTAAATTTCATCCACGGAGGCGGGGATGCTAGTGGGAAAACAAACTACCAACTCTGGCAAGGAATCCTGGGATTCGGCAATGGCGGTATCTTCGGTGTTGGACCCGGTGAGAGCAAGCAGCGAGATTTCTTCCTACCCGAATCGTACGGCGATTTTGTGTTCTCGATTGTTGGAGAAGAGTACGGTTTTATCGGGACGATTTTTTTCATGCTGCTGTTTCTCATGATTATGTACCGGGGGTTTAGGATTGCAAAGGTTGCTCCCGATATATTCGGTCGAAATCTCGCGGTAGCAATCACATGCGCGATAACATGTTACGCGCTCATCAATGCAGGGGTAACGCTGGGAATGTTCCCGACTACCGGATTACCGATGCCGTTTGTCAGCTACGGGGGGTCGTCGATGGTATTCTCGGCGGGAGCGATTGGAGTCTTGCTTAATATTTCGTCACAGACAGATCTCCATCCGAGGGCGCGCGAGGTACCTGTTGTCGGCTCGGTAAACGCCGACGAGGTCAATATCGGAAAGGTCTATTAATGTGCCTTCTTTGCGCGTCATCTTTGCAGGCGGCGGAACCGGGGGACACCTCTTCCCTGCTATTGCTATTGCGGACCACGTCAGAAGACTTGTGCCAGATGCTGAAATATTATTTGTCGGAACACACGATAAGATTGAAGCGCGCGTGGTACCATCGAAGGGATTTGCGTTTCGCTCGATCTGGATCAGCGGTTTTCACCGCGGACTACGACTTAGTAATTTGCTGTTCCCGTTAAAGGTTATTGTGTCATCAATGCAAGCTCGGTCAATAATAAAATCGTTCAACCCTGATGTTGTTGTGGGGACGGGTGGATACGTTTCGGGTCCGGTTCTCCGCGCTGCGACGGTGGCAGGTATTCCGACGATCATTCAGGAACAGAACAGTTATCCAGGTGTCACGACACGGATACTCGCGAAAAAAGTTAACGAAGTACATCTGACGTTTGAAAGCTCAAAGAAATATTTTCAGCGATCGGATAATCTCATTGTTAGCGGCAATCCAACGCGAGAAGATCTCGAACGAGTCAATATTCAAGCAGCACTAACGTATTTCGGATTTAAACAGGGTGAGCACGTGAAGACGGTTCTTGTCTTCGGCGGAAGTCTCGGCGCTCATTCCATCAATAAGGCAATCGAACGACATCTTGATGAATTGATAAAACACAGGGTTCGAGTGATCTGGCAGACTGGGACTGAAGATTATTCTCACGCAAGGAATCTTTGTCGAACATACTCGACTACCGATGTGTGGGTAAATGCCTTTATCGATCGGATGGATTACGCGTATGCCGTCGCCGATATAGTTGTCTGCCGTGCAGGCGCAACGACGATCGCTGAGCTAACACGGCTTGGTAAACCTGCGATACTCGTGCCGTATCCACATGCAGCGGCAAACCATCAAGTGGAAAATGCAGAATCGCTTGCTCAGTCAGGTGCGGCGGTAGTTGTGTATGATCATGAAGTTTCCGAGAAGATATCAACGGTTGTGCTCTCTCTCCTCGCAGGCGTACGGTTGCAAGAGATGGGCGAGAAGAGTAAAAAGCTTGGTAAACCAGAAGCAGCGCGAGCGATTGCTCAGCGCGTCGTAGAATTGGCAAGGCTGAGATGATGCCGGATGATCAACGACTGCCTCCGGGCGCTAAGGTGTTCAAATACAAACTCGATTTCTATTATCAACAGTCGTTATTGTATTTAATCACTCTTGTTTTTTATAGTGCGATTCGTGGAACGTTCACATTCGAGCGCCTGCCGGCACCCGGCGCGGATCCGATGTTGTACATCATTATCATGTTCGTGTTAATCTCATTTATCGTGCTGATGTTGAACAAAGCTCGTGACCGTAAATTAGTGATTGCACAGGATATGATCATCTTCCATAACAAATATCGGGATCGCGGGATTGCACTCTCCGAGATTGAGTGGTTCCATATCGGTAGAGAACGCGCTGTGCAAACGGCAGGCAGATCGCAGGTAATCGTATTCAAGATCAAGAACCGCCGGCGTTTGTTTCGCATCAGAATCGGTCGATACGAGCATGAGAAAGAACTTCTTGCCGAGATGCAGCAGGTTGCCGAGGGATTACCGAAAGGACAACGCTTTGCGTTCGGATTACGGTAGACGGTCAAGAGCACTTACTATGAAAGGATGAGCCATGATGCAGATAGCACAATATATCTTCGTCGGACTTGTGGGCGGTATACTTGCTGGAATTCTGGGCATCGGCGGGGCAGTGTTTATCATTCCTGCCCTTGTGTTCATCTTTGGATGGCAGCAGCATATGGCACAAGGCACGACGCTTGCGATGCTTGTCCCGCCCATCGGCATCCTTGCAGCATGGAAGTATTATCAGGCTGGACACGTCGATTTAAGGGTCGCGGCAATTATGTGCATTGGATTCTTTGTCGGTGGCTATTTCGGCGGTATTGTCGCGAACCAGCTCCCGGCAGAAACCTTGCGAAAAGTATTCGGCATTGCGCTGATGTTAATTTCACTGAAAATGATTTTTGGAAAATAAGATCTCCCTGACACACCACTCTTTCATTCAGAAGGGAAAACGTGTGACGTCGGAGAAGGTAGATAAAGTAGCGTCAAGGATATGTTCAGTTCCATTAAGAAAATACATTTTGTAGGAATCGGCGGGATCGGCATGAGCGGCATTGCCGAGATTTTACTCGATCAAGGCTTCAAAGTAACCGGTTCGGACAAATCGTTGAGTGAAGTCACCGAACGTCTTCAAACACTTGGCGCCGAGATTGCTGAAGGCCACAAAGCAGAGAACATTTGCTCCGATGTTGATGCGCTCGTCTATTCCTCTGCCGTTTCCTCAGATAATCCGGAAGTGGTGGAAGCGCAACGAAGAAATATTCCTGTAATCCGGCGCGCGGAAATGCTTGCCGAAGTGATGCGATTGAAATACGGTATTGGTATCGCAGGGACACACGGGAAAACAACGACAACGTCGATGGTCAGCCTTGTGCTCATGGAAGGTGGTCTTGATCCGACTGTGATCGTCGGTGGAAAACTCAGTGATCTCGGCGGCACCAATGCCCGCCTCGGACATGGCGATTTTATTGTGGTTGAAGCAGATGAATTTGACCGCTCTTTTCTCTCCATAACACCGACGATTGCAGTACTCACAACCTTGGAGACCGATCACCTCGATTGCTATCGTGACCTTGAGGATATCAAAGGTGCTTTCGTACAGTTTGCGAACAAGATCCCTTTTTATGGTTTTGTGGTCATCTGTCTCGATGAGCCAGCACTCCAAGACATCATGCCCCAACTCAGCAAAAAGAAAACGATCAGCTACGGTTTCAACCCTCAAGCCGATGTGCAAGCAGTGGACATTCATCATAAAGATAACACGTCCATGTTCGCTGTTGTAAAGGGAAGTAACGAGCTTGGTCGCGTGACTCTACAGATTCCCGGGAGACACAACGTGCAGAACGCGCTCGCTGCGATCACAGTTGGATTGGAACTTGGGATTCCTTTTGTCAAAGCAAAGGGGGGAATTGAAAAGTTCACCGGTGTCTACCGCCGCTGGGAAAAGAAAGGTGAAGTGAACGGCATTACGTTGTACGATGATTATGCGCATCACCCAACTGAGTGCAAGGCAACGCTCTCAGGTGCGAAAGCAGGCTGGCGACGGCGCGTGGTGTGTGTGTTTCAGCCGCATCTATACTCCCGCACGAGGGATTTCTATGAAGAGTTTGGAAAGGCGTTTTTGTTGTCAGACGTCCTTGTTGTAACTGACATTTACCCTGCTCGCGAGGAACCGATTCAGGGTATCTCAGGCGAGTTGATCGCGAACGCGGCGAAGCAATATGGTCACAAAAACGTCCACTACGTTCCCGAGAAGAAAGAAGTCCCAAAGGCGCTTATTGCGATTGTGAAACCCCACGACATCGTGATCAGCATGGGTGCAGGAGATATCTGGAAGTATGGGGAGGAGTTTTTAAGACAAATGAAAAATAAAAAGTAAAAAACAATGGTTGAGACATTATTTGAATTGTGACTTCTTAATTTTGAATTGATTCATGGTTAACATAGATGACATAAAACAATTTTTCCGTGGACACATTACGATAAGTGAGCCACTGAACAAATATACATCGTTCCGGATCGGCGGTCCGGCGGACTACTTTCTGGAGCCTGCAGATAAGGACGATGTGGTGAGGATTATCAACTATTTTCATGAGCAGAACATTCCTTTTATCATCGTCGGTAAAGGAAGCAATATGCTGGTCAGTGATGAGGGAATCCGTGGTGCCGTGATCAATTTGGAATCAGGGCTTACCTCGATGCGTGTCGAGGGCGATCGGGTCTATGTCGATGCGGGGATCACGATTGCACGATTCGTCGACTTTTGTGTTCAACGCGGTTTCAAAGGAGTTGAGATGCTTGCGGGGATTCCCGGAACTATCGGTGGGGCAATCATCATGAACGCGGGTGCGTATGGTGGAGAAATCTCCGACTATCTATACGACATCGAAGTGCTGAGGAACGGAAAAGTTATCTATCTCAGGAAAGACGAGGCTGGATTTTCCTATCGCCGCTCTGGGTTTCGTGGCGACATTGTTCTCGGCGCGAGTTTCAAACTGCCGATCGGTGATAAAGCAGAGGTCATGAACATCAGACGCGACCTCCTTATCAAGCGGAACCGTGCACAGCCTGTTAATTTTCCAAACTCGGGTAGCATGTTCAAGAATCCGCCGGGGACATATGCCGCGAAACTGATCGAAGAAACAGGCTTGAAAGGCACACGACGCGGCAATGCACAGATTTCAGAGAAACATGCCAACTTCATCGTTAACCTTGGCGGTGCAACGGCGAAGGATGTACTTGAGTTGATCGAGCTTGCCCGGAAAACGGTGTTGGAAAAAAAGGGCGTCACGCTTGAACTGGAAGTCAAGCTTCTCGGATTCTCGGATTCTCGGACTCTGCTATAAAAGAAGTGTACGTATAATGGAAAACATTCCGATCAATACTGAAACAGTGAACCGGAAGCCTATCAAACGGTTAGGCATCTGGCTGATGATCCCTCTGGTGGGGGGGATCATCGCGTTGTGTATTCTTTCTGTGGAATGGAAAAGCACTCTGAAGATTGATCACATTGTTGTAGAAGGCACTCGTATTCTCACAGCATCACAAATCTATGCTCTCGCGAATGTTCAGTTGAAATCATCTATGCAGGGGATCGATCTGTTCGATGTTCGACAGCACATTCTTGGACAAGCTTTCGTGAAGTCCGTAAGTGTAAACCGGGAATTCCCAGATCATCTACGGATTCGCATCATCGAACGAGAGCCAATCGCGACAATCAACGACGGTCAGTTGTGGTACATTGATGCAGAACGTGTTCTTCTTCCGTACGTCCAGTCATCGATGAAGCTCGATGTGCCGGTGATCAGTGGGATCGATGGTGTTCAAAAGATGCAAATTGGACAAACGATCTCAAACGCCGAACTCTCTCAAGCCATCGTACTCTTGCAAACAGCGCAAGCGATTGATACAACGATCTATCATTTTATTTCAGAGATCAATATGAACGGTGGTAAAGATATCATCCTCTACTCGTCGGATGACGGCGTGCCGATCATTGTCGGTCGAGGAAATGTTGAAAAGAAACTTGTCACGCTGCAATCGTTCTGGAACAATTTTGGTAAATCACAAAGCACAGAGAAATTGCGCTACGTCGATCTGCGATTCGACGATCAAGTGGTTGTGAAATGGCAAAACGACGCTCAACAATCGCGGACAAAGGCATCACTATAGAAATTTTTTCGGAAAGGAATTTCTGAATGGAACAAGAAATCATAGTAGGATTGGATATCGGGACGACGAAAGTCTGTGCGGTTGTCGCATCCGTGGATGAAGGAGGGCGATTCAACGTGCTCGGTGTTGGCAGAAGCCCGTCGGATGGATTGACGCGCGGAGTAGTCACCAACATCGATAAGACCGTCCGCTCTATTCAGAGTGCCGTGGCTGAAGCGGAGTCGCGGTCGGGAATAAAAATCCAGTCTGTGATTGTGGGAATCGCAGGGGACCATATCCAAAGCTTCCAAAGCCGTGGTGTTATTGCCGTTAGTGGAGCGGAGAATGAAATCACACAAGCGGATGTCAGCCGCTTGATTGAGGATACGAAGAGAGTTGCCCTTCCTTCTGACCGACGCATCATCCATGTTATTCCACAGGAATTCATTATCGACGGTCAGGACGGCGTTTTCGATCCGGTCGGCATGTCGGGCGTACGGCTTGAAGCAAATGTTCACATCATCACAGGTCTTGTTACAGCAGCACAAAATATTTACAAATGTGTCCAGCGCACGGGTTTGCATATTCGCGACATGGTGCTTGAACCGCTTGCGTCAAGCTATGCTGTCCTTGAAGAAGAAGAGAAAGAAGTCGGCATCGCGCTGCTCGATGTGGGTGGTGGAACCACTGACCTTGCGGTGTTTGAAGACCGTACGATCCGTCATACTGCAGTCATCCCCTTTGCGGGAAACCAGGTGACAAACGATATTCGAAAAGGATTGGGTGTGCTGACGGAACAAGCAGAAAAGTTAAAATGCCAGCACGGTTTCGCGTACGTATCCAGCGTCGTCGACGATGAGCCTATTACCATTCCGGGCATCGGAGGAAGACCACCGCTGGAGATCGACAAGAAATTGCTTGCCCAAATTATCCAACCGAGGATGGAGGAAATTTTTGAAATCGCCGCGATGGAGATTAAGCGGTCCGGTTATTCACGCCACCTCTCTGCTGGTGTCGTGCTGACGGGCGGCGGTGCACTCATCAAGGGTGCTGCTGAACTTGCCCGCGAAGTTCTCGGCATGCCGGTCAAGATCGGCATCCCCGGCGGCTT
>JACOSX010000120.1 GCA_016178625.1 Ignavibacteria bacterium | reverse complement strand
TGCGCGGGCGGTGCCCTCGTTCCGCTTGTTCGCTTCGCGAACGGCGCGGAACATCGGGAAGCACGTCAATGCGTGCAGGTCGAGCGTTCGCAACAGAAGCTCACGTTCGCCCGCACTGCCGTACTTCCCGCGCAACGTTAGGCGAAGTTGGTTTTGCTTCATTTGCCCGATCTCATCTTCACAGTGGTACGATCAATATTGGGAGGCAGTCCTTGTGGGTATCGAGCAAAGGGGACAAACTGCTTCAACGGTTTAGCCGGATAGTCGATGATCGGATCGTAAGAACGGCTAGTCGCCGCAATTGATCCACCAATGAGCCACATTGGTGCGGTCAATATAAGGAACCCCCCGTTGGAAATCGTCGAGAGTGTTCCGAGTAACACACTTAGACCCATCAAACCTCCTCCGTCATAAGTTACCAAACGAGCCGAGAGAATCTCGGTTGAAGTAATCGCGCGGAGGGTTGTGTCTGCGACAAACACTGTGTCGTCTGAAACTGCGATCAATTCGCCCCATATTTGTCCTTGTCGTGATTTGATTTCAACCCAACCCCCGAACATGGATGAACGAGCTTGATCCGCATCAGGAAGCCATCCAGAAGGCGCGCGAGTGCTTGCACAAGATGTGAGAAATGCGCATATCATCACAGTTGCGATCGAATACAGAATGTTATGGTTTTGCATATCGGCTCCTCCAGAAAGAATCTTCTAATTGTGCTTCAACGCGTTTGAATTGAGGTGCCAGACGACGTAGCGCACGCTCGGGCGCAAGAAACATCTCTGCAAGTAGGAAAGGATTTTCTTCCTCGACCCACTCCTTTCTAATCCACTCAAGATAGTATCCTCTGCTTTCAAGGAAAAACTCGCAGTCCGTTCCTGTATCAGGAAGTTGATACTTAAGTGTGTATCTATCGCCGGGGAGAGTTACGAGTACCTTTGTAGAATCAAGGAGGAGTGCTTGAGCCTGTTGATCCTCTTGATTGTCTCGAAGTAAAATGTTGGGGTGGAGCCGTATGGGCTTGACGGGCTCGGATAACTCAGCCAAAGCAACATAATCAAGTCGCCATGCACCCTTTGTCATATGAAGCTTCACGCTCACCTTATTATTGGTGGAATTCAGATTGGGAAGGGGAACGAGATGTACATCAGTAGCCAGCGGCCCATGCTCATCGATCATGCCAGTCGAATGCCATTGTTCGTCCGGTCCTTGAGTGAATACCTCAATACCGCCAATCAATCGTTCAATAGTACCTTGATCGCCTCCAAGTTTCTTGCGCTCAATCTCGGCGAGCCAGTGACCCGCATCGTTACCCATGTAAGCAAAAGTCTGGTATAACAGGTATGTCGGCAAAAGGGTTTGCCTGCAACCAACAACAAGTCCGCATCGTTGACCAGAGCCAACGGGGAATTCCAATTCAATGGTCTCCTTCTCTCCGAGATATGTATCGTCAGCAAGGCTGAGGCGTTCTTTCCCATCGGGAGCTACAAGCCCAGATAAACAGTCTCCCTCTGGTGCAGTTGCTGAAATGGGAGAAACGATTCGAGCGGTTTGCCAGAATTGTCGATCTTCTCCGTGAAAAACTCGCTGGCCATTGAGTTTGGGCACGACGAGCAAGTCGACCTTGCGAACAACGTGAGTCTCAAGCGCCTCGTTTCTCATCTCCACAATGAGTTCGCCTTGTGAAGGTCGGGCCTGATACAATGCATCAATGTCGGTCGCTTCCAGAGATGGTGAGATACTGGAAGAAAATCCTTCCGCTTGTAATCGCATGCTGTCGCCGTCGGATACGTAAAAGGTTGGACAGGATCCAAAGCAGGCCTTAGGATTGGATATGCAGAAAATAGTGACGGCTGCAGTGATACCGGTAAAGACGGTCATAGCAGTGGCAGAACCAGAGTTCTTGATTACGTTCGTTTCAAGGAGTGCGATGGAATCAAGACTTACAGCATAGTGATTTTTTCCGGTTGCTTCACGAGAGGTGCTGTACAAGGTCGCCTGGCCAACAATGGTCAGTCTTGCTTCGTCGGTGTTCCATGAATCGAACACATAAAGATTGCCGTTCTTCATGTGAACTTTGAGAAAGGGGGATTCAATCTTAAGTCCCTCAACTCGCGATCTACCGAACTGCGCGGGCGGTGCCCTCGTTCCGCTTGTTCGCTTCGCGAACGGCGCGGAACATCGGGAAGCACGTCAATGCGTGCAGGTCGAGCGTTCGCAACAAAAGCTCACGTTCGCCCGCACTGCCGTACTTCCCGCGCAACGTTAGGCGTAGTGCCCTTTCTATCTGAGCAAGACGAGCTTCTTCGTTTCTATGAAAGAGCCTGCGCTTAAACGATAGTAGTATATACCAGTTGTTACATTGTTGTCGGGTGACCAAACGACTTCGTGTTGACCTGCCTTCTGGAACTCGTTTACAAGGGTGACGATTTCCTGTCCGAGTACATTGTAGATTCTCAGTGTCACTTTGGAATCTATAGGCAACGAATATTTGAGTCGAGTCGATGGATTAAATGGATTCGGAAAATTTTGCTCTAAGGAAAACTTAGATGGAATTACTATTGATTTAGTTTCGCCCCCATCGGGCGGAGAAGGCGGCAGATCTGATGTCGGAACGATCCTGATCCGATTTGTATTCACAGAAGGTGGATGGCCGGAAAAAATAATTGAACCAGCCTGATATACTTTCACCCAATATCCTTTTCCGGGCAAGATCGTGTCGGTTGTAAAATAACTCCCCCCATAACCAAAGAAATTACTTACAACGAGATCAGGTGGATTGCTACCGATAGAGGAGGTTGGAATAGGCTCCGAAAGCGAGCCGATCAGATTCCAACCGGAAAAGACAGCAACGGTTTCTTCCAAAGCAGGAACTCCGATGATAAAAGTAGAGTCTACGTTTGGGAATTTCAGCCAGTATCCTTTTCCGTGCCCAAGGGATGGAGCCACAAAGTAACTACTTCCGTCAAAACCAAAGAGGTTTGAGATTGCACTGGGAAAGAGGGTCACTACAGATGAGTCAAGTGCACGCGAAGGAAGAGACACGAGGTTCCAATTCTTTTGGTGGTCAATCTCACTGCCCTGTGCAGCAGAGTCCGAAGTTTGGAGAGGTTGGTCGCCGATTCCATCTCCGTTATTGTCCAACCAAAGTGTTGGATTTGAAATATGTGTTTGCAAGGTACAAAGAGCGGACAGACCTGATGTGAACGCGATACTGTCATAGAATGCCGACGTGAGCAGCCCACCCGATCCGACATTGTAAATCGAGAATGACATACTCCGCAGACTATCTTTGGGAAATAACCGCACCGTGTAGGTGTTATTCTTTGGCAATAGAATTGTGACATCTCCGCCTGAGTCGATGGGATTGCTATTGAGGTATGAACTTCCTGGAATATTTTCTTCCCATGTTGTATCCGTGATGGGGCCAGTGTGATGTCCGGATGGGTCGAAGGCATGAAGTGAACCAACACTCTCGGCATTCAACTGAATCATTTGATCTCCGGACTCTACCGTTGCCAATAGAATTGCTTTTGTACGTGGGGTGGAGGGACCGGTTCCATTCAGTAAACTTGTAATTACCGGAACCGAATTGAGAGAGTTGCACAAGTCACCATGATTCACACCTGTAACTGTCTCGGATGTGTAGATGAAGTCCGTATATTTGTGTAAAAATTAGGAGGTGCCGCTCCGGTTGGTTAGATTTGAAGTGAGCAAACCACAAATTCTAATCAAATAAAAGGAGACAGCACAATGAATAAGAAGATACGGCCCTCGGAGAAGAAGAGCAAGCAGCTTCAGGAAGTATTTGAACGTGAGGGGATTTTAGAGATTGGGGAATTTCACCGTCTGGGTCAAGAAAAATTGTACCAGGAGGCCTTGGAAG
>JACOSX010000105.1 GCA_016178625.1 Ignavibacteria bacterium | reverse complement strand
GCGCAGAAGGGCAACCTCGAAGCAACCGTCCGCAACGGCTGCGATAACCACGGTGAGCTTGCGATCATCAACATTGGTCGTGGTATCATCTACACATCTGGTGGAGATGACTTTGCCGAACAAGCACGAGAAGCCGCTTTGAGGTATCGTAACCTGATCAATAAGTATCGAGAAAAATATTTTGGGTAGTACCCGGTAGGAGGGGATTCCCATCCCGTCCTCAGTGGACAGAATGGAAATTCTGTCCTACCATTTCATGCCACAACGCATTGGGAGGAAACAATGACGCGAAGAAACACATCGTATCATGTGCCGGAGCGATTCTTGCGCCAGCTCTGGAAGCATCAACACTTTGCAACATCCCATCTAAGAACCACTGATCAGCGCCCGGTTGAAATAGTTTCGCCCGGCGTGCTAAATCGCGATGGTGGACCCGATTTCGTTGACGCAAGCATTCGGATTGGCGGCATACTCTACCGCGGCAATGTTGAACTTCATCAACACGTTGAAGAATGGGTCGAGCACGGCCACAATAAAGATCCGAAGTACACCTCGGTGATCCTCCACGTCGTCTTCCACAAAACCACAACTGTTTTGCCTACAACAAAGAACAAACGAGTCATCCCCGTTCTTGTCATCGAAGACTATCTCACCTCATCATACCGCACCACATGGAACAGTATGATTCTCGATGAGCGGGCTGAGCGGCTCAAAACAATCAGGTGCTACTCGCTGAACGACCGTGTCGACTCATCTCTTATTAGAGCATGGCTGGAAAAACTCGCCATTGAGCGCATCGAGCTGAAAGTGCGCCGATTCGAAGAACGGTTGAAGGAGATGGTTGATGAATCGCGCATTACAGTCAAGGAACCGCCACCGAAATACGACGAGATCCCTTTTGGACTCAACCCTGAGGAGCTGCCGTCTCCAATGCAGCGCTATCCATTATCAGAGTTCAGAAAATCACAGTTATGGGATCAACTCTTGTACGAAGGGATGATGGAGGCGCTCGGTTATTCAAAAAATCAAGACCCCTTCCTGAGACTTGCAAAGAGCATCCGCCTGCAATTCATCGCAAGAATGCTTGAGTCCCGTCGGCTCACCGACGAAGAATACATCCTCCAGATCGAAGCGCTCCTCTTTGGCGCTGCGGACATGATACCTCCAGTGAGGGGGATGAAAGATGATGAAAGCAAGAAACGCATCCACCAGTTGTCGGCAATATGGAAAGATCTCCGTCAGTATTACCGCGCGGAGATTTTAAACAGTACCGACTGGCAGTTTTTCCGTTTGCGTCCAGAAAACTTTCCAACCGTCAGAATCGCCGGCGCAGCACGACTCATTACAAGGCTCCTCCGGAAAAACTTTTTGAAATCCATCATCCAAACAGTAAAGAACGGTGAACAGGGAAGTCATGAGAAGTTCGTTTTACTGGAACACACCTTCACAACACATGCCGACGAGTTCTGGACGAGCCATTACCGGTTCGGTGAGCCTGCCAAGCATTACTTGAAGACGCTTGTGGGAAAAAACCGTGCTGATGAAATCGTTCTCAACGCCGTGATACCTGTCTGCCTACTGTACGCGAGGATTTTCAAAGACAAAGACGTTCGGCAATCGACGTTGAGGATCTTCGAGGAATGCCCTGCGCTATCAGAGAATTCCGTGACCACGACAATCTCAGATCAGCTTGTTAAAGGAAAGCTCAAGCTCGACTCGGCAATGCTGCAGCAAGGTGTGTTACAACTGTATAAGTTCTATTGCGTGGAAGAGCGTTGTACGGAATGTGCGGTGGGGAAAAAGGTATTCAGTGTTTGATGACCAAACCACGGTTCATCAAGGTGCGTCGCACATCAGACCAACTCGTCAAAAGAAAACTCAACCTCAATTCGGCAGTGGTTCAGTGAGGCGACGACATATGTTACTGCTTCACATCCTCCTTCTCCAACTGCTCAAAGTATTTCTTGATGAGCGTTTCGTAATCCTTCGAGTATTTTCCCTCGAGGACTTTGAGCAATTCCTCCCGGAGTCTGTTCTTGCCTTCCTGTGTTGAGAGATCGATATCGGCGGGACTAATACGCTGAAGGTTCTTACCCGTTTCCGCCTTACGACGTTTCTCATAGTCTCGCTCGCGCATTGACTTTGTGGATTCAAGCAGTCGCGAGAGAATACGATCTTGTTTGTTCACGGTATTGGGATTAACGTTCCCCTGTTCGAGATCTGTTTGGACCTCCTGCATTTCCTGAGCGATCTTATCCAAGTCACCGAGGAGTTTGCTGAAATCGCCCGCGTCCTTCGCTTCGCTCGAAAGTTCCTGCAATGATTTTTGTACTGCCGCTTGCTGTCCTGCAAGCCGCTGATATTCCGCTTGTTGCTCCATCGACATCCCCTGACCTTGGCCCATGCCCATCGCCTGTTGCGTTCCCTGATTTATTCCACCCTGGGCTCCGGCCATCTGCCCGAGCCGTCCCATCAAACCAGCCATGCCCATCCCACCTTGTCCGCTCATCATTCCAGCAAGAGCACCTTGCATCATCATCGCGGCACGGTTCAGGGAACCCATTGCTTCCCCCTGCTTCTCCGACGATCCGCCGGGGTTACGCCCTTCCATGTTCTGCATTGCTTCACCCATTCGCTTCATGGCATTACCGAGTTCTTTTCCCATCTCCGGGCTGACGGCAAACGTTTTCTTTCCAAGCTCGCTTATCGCATCCGTCACATTGGCAAGGTCATTCACGATGTCGTTTTGTTGTTGTGTGTTTTCACGGAACCGCTGTGAGTTCGGATCAAGATTTTTCGTTTCGTCCTTCAATGCTTCCTCGCGCTTTGAAAGCTCTATGACGTTCTGAAGTTGTTTCCGCATCTCGTTGACGATTTGCTTCATCTGTTGACTCTGTAACGATTTCTGGGTTTCCTTCATCTGCTCGAGCAAATCACTCAGGTCTTGTTCTGATTGTTCCTGATTCTCCTGTGCGCCCTGCATGTCGCCCGATTGCATCTGCTGAGCAGATTTCTGCATTTTCTGATCGGTCTTGCGTTCCTGCATTTGCTGTTCCGTCTTCGCCATCTGCTCGACTGGCATTTCCTTCGGGAATTCTTCCATTTTCTTCTTCAGATCGGACGTTTCTTTCTCCAACGACTCCATCTGTTTCTTCAGATCTTCCTGCTGTTTCGCCAGCTCTTCGCGTTTCTCTTGATCTGATGGATTCGTCTTCGATGTTTGCTGCTGCAGCGTTTCTTGTTGTTTCTTTAACTCCTCAGTGCGTTTGACTAACTCATCGAGCTTCTGCTCGATGTGGATGCGTTTCAACAGTTCGATGGTGCGTTCGAGGCTCTGCCGGAATTGCTCCTCCGTAAATTTCAATTGCTCCATCGCCTGTTTCATCTCTTCAGGCGACAATTGTTTCATCGATTCTTGCAACTTCTTCAGCGCTTCACGAAGCTCTTGAGAGTTCAGTTTCTCCATGAGTTTCTGTAACTCCTGATATTTTTCCATCGTCTGGGGAGACAGTAGTTTGTTGTCTTCCATCTTTTTCGTCATCTCATCCATTTTTTGCGAAGCATCTTCGAGTTTCTTCTTCATCGCCTCGTAACGTTGGACCATTTCCTCTGCTTTCTTCTGCTGCTGCCAATCCATCTTCTCGCGGCTCTTCTTCATCTCGCGCTGCAGATCTTCGATGTCTTGTTTCAACTGTTTTGTCTCCTTGGCAACGCTCTGCATTGATTCCATCGATTGCTGATGTGACTCAGAAACGTCGGAGAATACTTCTTCCAACGATGGAAGACGCACGATATATGTCTCGCTCTTGCCTGATTTAGGTCCATTTACATTATCGTTGTCGAACACTTCAACGTAATAGGCAATCGCATCTTCCGGTACAAGACTCATATTCGAAAGATCCCAATGGTACCACTGATCGAGTGGACTCTGATTTTTTTGTGACAACGGAATATCGATGAACGTGAATTCCTGTGCAGGCTGTTCGTACCGGGATTGTGCAAGACGATATGCGAGACGCATTCGAGAAAATCCAAAATCATCCTTCAGACGAATAAACATATCGAGCTTCATCTCTTCCGTGACATCGATATTCTTTCCAGGTGAGAGGATTTCCGCTGTCGGGAATTCATCAGGGATGACTTTGATTGCATATTCCACGGGATCGACATTCGGCAAACCGTCTTTATCCTTGAGGAGGAGGTGGTACGTTGTGTTTTTCATGACCGCAAACGATCCAATGGCATCAGAGCGAACCGGTGCAAGCTGAAGATGCGTGCCATCATTGAACAGGACGGTCGCCGAAGAAAGCTCTTTGCTCGAAACCACATGGAGCGTTACACTCGAACCGGGATATGCGCTGACGTCGCCGATATTTTCATCTTGCACTTTGGGTGGAATGCGAGTGTAGGCAGGTGCAAGAACTTTGACAAGGAGTGACCTCATCAGCGGTCGGTCGAGAACGGTAATACTGTACTTGTCGCTTTTGATCTCGTCAGCCGTTACAAAATATTCGGTGGACGCTTTAATATTGCTGATCTCCGTCCGGAACGCGCCGTCGGCAGTCGCTTTCAAATTCTGGGTATCGAACTCAAGCTGGCCATGTTGCCGTGTCATCAGCGATAGATTCTGGATCGGGTTACCCGATGCGCGAATGCCGATAGGCACGTTTTGTCCCCGTACAACTTCAACATTCCCCGGCTCAACGGAAAACTGGATCGGTAACGGAGAGGCAAATGATTGATGATAATTGACGATGCGGTAGAATGAACTGAAGAAGCCCGAAGGAGAAATCACAAACATAAGCAATGAGACCCCAACAGTGTAGAGGACAAATTTTCTGATTCTTCGAACGCGATAGTCACTCACCGCCTCTGTAAAATCTAATGGGCGGATTTGTTCATATAGATCGGTGAAGGATGCATCGATCAGCGCAAGAGAGTAATTCTGCTTCAGTCGCTCACGCGCTTCGTACATCTGGAGAGCGTCGAGGAGTCTATCGCGGATACCCGGGAATTGTTTGCCCACTTTAAGAGCTAGTGAACTGGCATTTGCGGATTTCAGGATATTGACGACATATAATAGAGGACGAAGGATATACCACACGAGCGCGCCGACGATAACAAGCGCACCTGTGGTGAACAGGAATGTCCGAACTAACGTGCCGAAGGAGAATACTTCTTCTAGGAAGATGATAATAATTATAAGTCCTACGGAAATGAGAAACGTCGTTAACGCGCCGTAGAGTAACGCGAAGCGGTTCTCTTTCTTACGCACGCCATCAAGACGGCGCAGAATTTCTTTGTAGAATGTTGATGTAGGTTCCATACTTACCCCTCCAGTTAGATTCTCAGCAAGAGTTATCTCTCAAGATTAATCTGAAATCACTTAATGTGTTAACGCCCACACCACAATATTCGTTCCGAAACGCAGGGCTTCTTCGCGCTTCTCGGGTGGATCGCCGTGCACGTCCGGATCGTTCCAGCCGTCGCTGGGATTGGATTCGTATGTATAGTAGAGGACAAGTCTACCATTATGAAACAGCCCGAATCCCTGAGGCGGTTTGCCATCGTGCTCGTGTGTCTTTGGTGGACCATGAGAGAAGTCATACTGGCAATTGTAGAGTCCATACGAGAAGGGAAGCTCAACAAGATCCTGTTCAGGAAAAATCTTTTTCACTTCACGGCGGAATGCCTTGTCCATCCCGTAATCATCGTCAGCATAAATGAAGCCGCCATTCTCAAGGTACGACCGCAGCCGCTTCACTTCCAGATCGGTGAACGTCATGTTGCCGTGTCCAGTAAGAAAGATGAAGGGATACGTGAGAAACTTGTCGCTCGCGATATCCACAAACTCATAGGTCGGCTCAACGTCGATGAGCGTATTTTGTTTAACGAACTTTAACAGATTGGTTTCCTCCTGCGGATCGTTATACCAATCGCCGCCTCCGCTATACTTTAGGCGGGAGATTTTGAAGGAACTGCTAACTTTCCCTGTTTGAGAAAATGCTTCCAGAAAGAACAATAAGCCGACAAGAACGAGAATGATGATAAACCGATTCATACTTTAAAAAGGTATGAAATAGGGATAGAAGATGCAAGCAGGGCATAGGCGTGGGATTTCGTCAGAACGCTCATATTCGAAAGTTCATGAACAGTTTAGAAATTCCCGATGCCACGGAGGAGTGAGAGAATAAGGCAAACGTGCCAATCCCGGCGACTCGACTAACCGGAATGGGCACGCCACCTCTCAGGAGAGAACGATAATATATTATTGCTCCGACTCGTCGGAGCGTTGTGTCACGACTTTATGCTATCTACAACTCCGATGCAGGGCTTAGCGGACAGACGAGGACGTCTGTCCTACTACCTCGCATCAATCCATGATCTTCCGGAGGAATGCCGGTTTCTCAGTGTCAATCGTGTCGGCTGCCTTCGGCTGGTCTATCTCTTCCTGCTTGAATGGGTTGAGCGATATATCGATACCTTTCCGCATAAAGGCGGGTTCATCGAGCTTCTGCAAGTCGTGCAGTCCTGCAGGGATTCGGTCAATGACCTTTGCCATCGGCTTTGCAACCCGGACAGAACCTACGCCGCGCTTGTTGAACCCGGTGGCAATCACCGTCACCATCATCTCATCACCCAAGCTCTCATCGATGACAGCACCCATGATAACGTTCGCTTCCTCGCCTGCTGCTTCGTGAATGACGCTAACAGCTTCATCCACTTCTACCAGCGACATCGTCGGACCACCCGTGACATTCACGAGCACGCCAAGCGCACCGGAGATCGAGACTCCTTCGAGTAGCGGGCTTGAGATGGCTGCGTGTGCAGCTTCGATGGCACGGTTCTCACCCGATGAAACACCAGAACCCATCAACGCGTCGCCCATCTCGCGCATGATCGTGCGGACATCAGCGAAATCAACGTTGATCAGACCGGGAACTGTAATCAGCTCGGAAATACCGCGTGTCGCATTGTGCAGTACATCATTTGCCCGATCAAATGCTTCCTGTAACGGGGTATTCCGCTCGACAATCGAGAGAAGCTTCTGATTCGGGATCATGATCAGAGTATCAACTTGTTTTTTCATCTCTTCGATCCCCGCCTCGGCTTGCGCCATGCGCTTCTTCCCCTCGCAGGTAAACGGTTTCGTGACAATACCAACCACGAGCGCGCCGACGCTTTTAGCAACATTGGCGACAACCGGTCCACCACCTGTTCCCGTGCCCCCACCCATGCCTGCAGTGATGAACACCATATCGCTACCGGCAAGGGCACGAGCAATCTCATCACGATCCTCTTCGACTGCCCGTTGACCAATCGAAGGATCAGCACCGGCACCGAGACCGCGGGTGAGGTTTTTCCCTATCTGAATTTTGTTTGGCGCTTTGTTCCGCTCAAGCGCTTGCATGTCGGTATTGATCGCAAAGAAATCTACCCCCTGCAATCGTTTATCAATCATGCTGGTGACAGCATTGCCGCCACCTCCTCCCACCCCTACCACACGAATCTTCGCTCCATGGTCGAAGTAACTGTCGAGTTCTATCACTATCATTTCTCCTTATATTGTTGATAGCTGTGAGTTAATAGTTTGTTGTGTTAAAAATTTAGTTTCCATGTATTGATTCCAAACACCAACGGCTTAAAGCTCATCAAACCAACTCTTCATCTTGCCAAAAATCTTCTTGATCGAACCGTTACTTTTGCCATTACCGAGCGTAAGGGGTGTCGTCTCTTTGTTGCGCAAACCGTGAAGGACTAATCCCACGCACGTCGCGTAGATTGGGTTTTCGATCTCCCGAACAAGCCCAGCATTGAAGCCGCCGGGGATGCCG
>JACOSX010000103.1 GCA_016178625.1 Ignavibacteria bacterium | reverse complement strand
CCACGGGGTGTTTTCGACCCCGGGCTGACTCCTCGCTACGTGGCTTACAGAGTTTTACCACGGTCGGGACTTGGGAGGGGAGCGCCCTTCCCTCCCTCACCCGACAAGATTAGGATCAGTTTAGCTTGGCGCTCATTTCATTAGGATCATATTTTCTTTCTATGTCTATCTGACCCATGACCGAAGAAAGTGGTGCGATACTAAACAGTATCGTAAACAAAAGTATTTTTGTTTTCATAAATATCTCTCTCTTAATTAGTTGGTTTGAAAATTTGTGCATTTGTCAGTACAGTTTTTCCGTAGGTATCATTAACATCTCCGCCATGATATTTTATCAATGCTTTTTCCCATTTAGCCTCAAAACCGTTTGCCCAATTCCCCTCCGGTATACACGTAGTAAAGGTAATTTTGAGGTTTTTCCAAAGAAAGTCGCAATAGCGGGGCATGAGAAAATCCTGTTCATTCAATTTTTCTGGATAGGTATGTTCATCGTTTTGATCGACATAATGTGTCGTTGAAGGGTCATAACACTTATCGTGATTGTTATTGAATACATTGTCTGCCGCCGTAATGTACATCATTTGAGTAAGCCCGTACGAGGTTACTTTTCGCGTTTGTGCATTACGGTCAAACGATTTACCGATCTTATTTTTTCTATCTTGAATCTCTTGCTTCAGTTCTTCGTGGGCTTGGCTGCGAGCATCAGCGTCACTTATGTTTTTGCTCGGGTCATTTTTGATTTCTGTGTAAAGGTCGAGCCAAACCTTCGACAATGGTTTACTCCCAACAATGATATCGGGTTTATTACCGGTGTTGTGCTGTACAAATACAGCGTCCCAATGCTGAACTGTAAAGGTGCTTATCTTTACCGGTGTACCAACATATGGATTTGGATCTTCATTGGTATGGGTGGTCGGCAAATCACCGCTTCCCATTGTTGTTTCATCTACTACGAAAGGCATATTCTTTCCAAAATACTTTTTTGCTAGGTCTTTTTTATTGTGAATCTTTATATCTTGAAACGGCTCATACCGCCAGGCAGGCGTAAAGCTGAGATCTTCTGTTTGCATCTGTCCTTTAATAAGTTGAGGAGGTATCCCGTATTCTCCGGCAAACTTTATTATTATGGAATCCAAATTGATATTTTCGTTCCCAAATACATCTGTTACTGTTTTGTGGGTATTTCCCAACTTTGTCGGTTTCATCACCTCAATAATTTCACTTCCCGTTCTTCCATTGGCTGCAGCACTCAGTTTCACTTTGTATTTATTCTCGCCATTTTCATCCGGCGCTTTCCAATACCGCCCCACAAGACGTAGAATATCGCTTCGAAGATTATCCCCCTCTTCGTCCTTCTTTTCCCAATAGACCCCGAGTTTATCTCCTGCTTCTTGTGTTACAGTAAAGGTCACGTCGGAGAGTTCTTGAGCAGTCGCTTCGCTTGTCTTTTTTAATTCACTAAAGACGATTTTGCCACCATCGCTTGGATCTTTTTGCCTGGTAATACTTCGTCTCGCCGAGCAGAATATCCTTACCGACGTTCAATTCCGCCCGCCCACCGTAGATCCAGTCCCATTCACTCACAACTTGTACAATGATTTTTTCTCCTGGCGGAGCGCTATCGGCAACGACAATAGCGAGTTGATTGTTAATTTGTGAAAATGGGGGATAGACAATTCCTTGATCAGGGATTATCTCATCACGATCTTGTCCAAACACCCTGCCGAGCGTATCTTGAATGACGGTATATTCCCGACCCTTGACAATGTTGACGTCCATCATGGATTCGATTGTCGTTTCATCGGGCACACCGAGCACTTCGACATGAAAACGGATAGTATCCCCGGGCGATGCCGATTCTTTTTCAAAGGAGATCTTGTATCGCGCGGGATTTCTGAATAAATATCCCTTATAGTCGCCAAAATGGCTGTCAATCCAGTTTTCAAAACTTATTTCCCAATCATCAAAGGGCGAGGAGTTGGGAGGATCGTACGGCTGAAATGTCACTCGTGGATACATCGTCTCTCCCTTTGTGCCCTTGATAACAGATTTCAGAAAAAAGTTAATCGAATCACCCGCTTTGACATTCCCCAGATCAAAGATAGTTGATCTCCATGCAAGCGTTGAGTCGAGGAACAGAGAATCTCGAATCGAATCATGTTGCGTCGTGAACCATAAACTATCCCGTACGGGTTGATGAATATCTCTGAAGAAAAACGCTGTGAGGTGCGTATCGGCGGATGCGACAATCGGTTGGGGAAACCGAGGAGGACCGGTCGCCGGTCGTAAATCTAAACATGAAGAGGAATCGCCGATATTCACCGTCAAATAAAAAGCAAAATAGTACGATTCATAATAGAACGGCGCCGTCCGTTGATATGCTCCAATACTGCCTTGGCTGGTGGTAAATGGAAACACACGGGGGGTCTTCATCACTAAGAACATAACCGAACTGTAGTGTTGTTCCGGCAGAATATGTGCCGACTGTAATGATCTCTCCGGGAGTGGGATATTGCGCAACCACGTCCATTGATGGCAGCAAAACAATTTGATAAAAGCTCGAATAGGGTTGAAGCGTCACTTGCCCGCCACATTCTAAAAAGATCTGTGAAGATGCAAAAATACTTTTATGACCGTGATCTCCACCATCCTTAGAAAAATATTCAAGCTTTCTTGAGAGAGAATCTATCGATAATTTCTCTTTGATCGTCACCTGAGACAATGAAGGGAGGGTGAGCAACAAACTCAATACAACGATGATGAAAGCAGGTTGCAAAAAAGTGGGAAGATGGTGTTTGTATACATTCTGAAATACAAAGTGGCCGGGCTTTATCGCCGAGCGATAGGGTTCTCGTTTTTTCAAGATAACTCTCCTCACGAGTGATGAATACATAACTGTTGGTCAGATGGAGAACAACTTCACTTTCCCCTCTTTTGTTGTCCTCTAAGGATGGAGTTGAGATTTGTTCAAGCTTTACGGAGTAATATACGAATGCTCAACGCGATTATCAAGAAATCTATTCGAGACTGTGACTATTATCATGAAATCTATTTAAGACTGTGGCCGCTTTTCCCGTTTATTCTTAATCTGCCTCATCTACACATACGAAAGGTCGGCGATGAGCCGACCTTCGCTCGAACCGTACTATGCTGATGGTTAAGATCAGCTCTATCTCATCCCCCATCCAAGAAGCGATGAGACAATTGCCCACACTGCCCACAGCCCGAACGCAACTCCCAACCCCGTGTTAACGCTCTTACGACTTATGTTTGCCATCCCAATTCCGAGCACGGCAACTTCCCAGAGGGTAAACACATTGAGTGAGGCAAGCAACCGGTGCACTTTATTGGTTGGGTCGAACGAACCAAGCACTGCCAGTGAGGCTGATGGTCCAGCGTAGAACGAGTCAAAGAGATTCATCATCAGCAATGTGATGATCGAGCCAAGAATACCGATCACCGAGGCAAGTCCCAAGACCTCGAGCATTTTTGTGTAGCTGCCACTGAACTTCAATCCGAATTTCAGGACAAGCCAGAAGACAAGCCCCGCCCCAAAGAATATCACGCTGAGGCCAACGATCTGGCTGCCGGCGCCGAAGAGCATGAACATGACGGGTCCGCTGGACTCCATTCTCTCGGAGAATTGATCGTATTGTTCCTGGGTCATCTTTCCTTCAGCAACAGCCTTTTTCCACCCTTGTTCCTGCATTTCAAAGATCTGCTGCCGCAATGTCGTATTATTATAGAGCGCATACGTGAATCCGATTGCCAGTAGCAATGAAATCACCCACGGCAGCATCCATGAACTCGTTTGCACCGGAACCTCTGCAACTTCGGTGTATACATCACTTGGGGCGGTGAACACATCTGTCACCCGGGTCATGAAGGACGATACTGCTGGTGCCGTATTACTTGCTACACTCTGCTCTTGTTCCATAGTAGTCTCCTTAATTTTTGCTGAAAATACAGAAATTCTCTGCCAGTGTCAACTGAGAAGGACTGTGTGTTGCTTTTCAATTCTTCCTTTGCTATTTTGGCACCATCAGTGTGTGCATACCGAAATGTCGAGGTTGTTGAGGTTTCCCTCCAGAAACTTCACACGGAAGGAGAGAGGAGGATGAGCGAACTGACGGATCTGACGGGGGTACGGTGATCACGAACAGGTGAAAGTCGGGAATGGCGAAACTAACCGTTGACGAAATACGCAAATGTTTTGAGCTCTCGAAAGATTTCAATGAGATATTTGATGTCTTCGAGCAAGCTCTTGAACAACGTCTCGATGATATTGAATTGTATCGGCAACTCTTCTGGAATCATTCTCTTGCACCTGATGAATTATGCCTGTTTGGTGGTAAACTCGCGAAGGAATTTCCACAACTCTCCTATGACGTCTACATGTGGCTTGCCAGCATTTTTGAAGTCACCTATGCGATCTATGATAACTACGAGCTCGCGCTTGAATACTACAAGAAGGCGGCGTCCGTCCGACCAGCCGAACCCGATCCCTACCTCGACGCCGCAGACTGTTACGAACCTGATCTGAACATTCCACCGATCTCTGTTATCATCAATTTCCTGAAACAAGGTGCATGCAGTGTAGCGCGACCGACGACGATATATCAACGCCTTGCCCACTTCTATGACATCTGCGGCAATGATGAAATGAGCATGTACTATCAACGTAAGGCGGAAGAACAATCGGACCCACCGCAAAGCCAACCGCCGCCTAAAGAATGAAATCGCTCAAAGGGTACGTGCTCATCATTGGCGCTGCAACCTTTTGGGGTATTTCAGCGACGATCGCCAAATTTCTTTTCTCCCAACATATCAATACGCTCGTTCTTGTGCAGATGCGTATGACGTTCTCGTGCCTGGCGCTATTGGTATTTTTCCTGATATGGAAACGCTCGTTGTTGAGGGTGCGGGTGAACGATCTCTATCGCTTTGCTTTGATGGGAATCATCGGAGGCGCCGGATCCAACTTCACCTACTATTTCACCATCGAACAAACTAATGTCGCCACAGCGATCCTTCTTCAGTATCTCGCGCCATTACTCGTGCTGCTCTATGCTGCATTATCACATGAGGAAGAACTTACCGCTGTGAAGCTGATAGCAGGACTCATTTCTCTGGGAGGGTGTTTCCTTGCGATCGTCGGAAAGAATTTTTCCATTCTGCAGATCAGCAGGCTCGGCTTGCTTTCGGGACTCGCCTCGGCGCTCTGTTGGGCATTCGCCAACGTATGGCTCCGTCGTTTGCTGAAATACTACAACGTGTGGACATGCCTTATCTATGCATTCATCTTCGCGTCGGTATTCTGGATGGTATTTAATCCTCCCTGGAACATCATCACTGCGGGATACACTTCGGGACTGTGGGGGACGTATGTCGGCTTCGCAATGATCTCTGTGCTCATTCCTCACTCGCTATACTTTGGTGGAATACGTTATCTGACGGCGTCTCGAGCGATCATCACGGCAACATTCGAACCGATCGTTGCCATTGTTTCCGCATACATTTTCCTTAATGAAATTCTTTCCCCCGTTCAAATCGTCGGTGCACTGCTGGTAATCGTGGCGATCGGAATTCTCCAGATCGGCCAGGAGGATGCTCAGGTCATCGAAGGTCCTTCGCCTATCCCGTGAGGTGAGAAGAATTCGGAACTTTCGTATATTTTCTTATGACCGAGCGACGAAAAGAAAAATTCCTATCAGTGCTCCGGCAGCGCCAGCCGAATCTTACTGTGGTGATGGAAGATATTCATGATCCGCATAATGTCAGTGCGATACTGCGTTCCGCAGATGCCGTCGGCATTCCCGAAGTACAGCTTCTTTATATCAATGAGCAATTCCCGAAACTCGGAAAGAAAAGCTCCGCAAGCGCGGTGAAATGGGTGAAGCGAAGAAGTTTTATATCCATCAAAGAGTGTTACGACCAGCTTCACGAAGGGGGATTTGTTATCTATGCGACGCATCTCGGCGCAAGATCTCAATCGCTCTATGAGCTTGATCTGACAAAGAACGTCGCGCTCGTCTTCGGCAACGAACATCGCGGTGTTTCATCGGAAGCCGCAAAGCTCGCTGATGAAAACTTTCAGATCCCCATGGTCGGAATGATTCAAAGCCTGAACGTATCGGTTGCTTGTGCTGTTTCATTATACGAGGCGTTCCGGCAGCGTCAAGCAGCCAGCGTGAAGAAGAATTTTTCGTCTCAAGAAATCAAGCGATTGTATAGTGAGTGGATGAAGAAGTAATGCTCGATGATCAGTACATCGTGGTCGATGGAATTCGAACGCATTTCCTCCAGAAGGGAAAGGGTCAGCATCTTCTGCTGATTCATGGATTAGGTGGACCAATGATGTGGCAGCGTGTCACCGAACCGCTCGCACGATATTTTACTGTAACCGCTCTCGATCTTCCTGGATTTGGTGATTCTGACTGTCCTCAAGAACTCTACTCGCCCCGGCGGCATTCTGAGTTCATCGCCCATGTTCTTGATGCAATGGGTATCCAAAGGGTTGTTCTCATCGGGATTTCCTACGGCGGACAGATCGCAGCTACGTTTGCATTATCTTACCGCCATCGCGTGGAAAAGCTCGTACTCATCAACAGCACGGGGCTCTTAAGCGACCATGGGCTACTGACGAACAAGATCATCCGCACACTCGTCTTCGCGGTTGCAAAGCATATCGTGCTGCGGAGTGAATTGTTGACCTGTCTGATCGGTCGACTCTCGTTTTACCATATTGATTCTCGTCCCGAAGATTTTTGTGCGAAGTTTCATCATCACATGATGCAGGATGGAAAACGCGATGCATGGTTGAACGGATTGTTCAACGTCTTCACTGAGGAACATCAATTTCGGATTGTGTTATCCAGTCTGCAAGTTCCAACTATGATCATAGCGGCTGAACGCGATATTACAGTACCGCCGCAGCTCGCGACAGAATTTTCTCGCCTCATTCACAACTCGGAGATAAGAACTTTTCCCGAATGTGCGCACTCTCTTCCATTGGAAAAACCGTCGGACTTGTGTGAAGCGATCACGCAATTCGCCTATTCACCTGTGAACAAAGACACCAGAACATTGCAACATTCCACAAGGGAAACACCATGATTACCACACCGCTTCACATTAATAACTCCATGCCGGCTTTTACAAATCTCCGCGGCGTGGATGGCAACATACACTCATCATCCGATTTTCCCAACAAGATCCTCCTCGTCGTGTTTTCCTGCAACCACTGTCCTTATGTTCAGGCGTACGAAGACAGGATCAATGCATTGCACCAAGCCTACGCGCCAAAGGATATCCAGCTTATAGCAATCAATTCAAACGATACAGCGAATTATCCTGACGACGATTTCGAGGGCATGGTGAAACGGGCTCACATGAAAGCGTTCAATTTTCTTTACCTTCGCGACGAGGATCAATCAGTGGCTTCTGCATATGGCGCGACACACACACCACAATTCTTTGTATTCGATCAACAAAGGAAGTTGCGCTACAGCGGCAAGATGGACGACAACTGGCAGAATCCTCAGGCGGTAAAGGAGAATTACTTACGCGATGCTTTGGATGCGCTGTTAGCAGGCAAAGATGTTAAAATCCCGGAGACGTTTTCGATTGGGTGTACGATCAAGTGGAGATAAGAGGTTGTATCCTCTCGACGTTAATCGTATTGGTGGTGTGTCCTTTCAATAACGGGATGCCGACAAGCGTCACGATTGCTTCACTTTGTTCGATGTAGTTTTCCTCGTGCAGTTGCTCCTGGATTCTTTCGGAACGTTACATTAATGTCGCTTAAATTCCCGAACTAATTTATGGTGTCGCCGATTCTTTTAGGCATCCAATATGAATAGACCAGCATGAACCATAATGTAATTGCACCATAGAGTCGTAAAAAAGGAATAAATTTCTTCCATCCATGGACAGCATAGGGAGACAGAGACGGTAGCCAACCCATTATTAAATAAATAACCACTATAATCCCAATAACTTGCCATAGTTTTATTTGTTGCCAGTCGAGAGAAGATAATAAAACAAACAGTGGAAGCGAGAGTAGAATATAGTGATGATCCGCCGCAAGTGGGGTGAAGATGACAGAGAGAACGAGTACGGCAAAAAACCGATGCGTTGTCGCAGCCCTTGATAACGTTTTCTTCAAACTGATTGTCAATATACAAGCTGTTATGAGGGAGAGTAACGTTAGCAACGATGCTAACCATGGGACATCGGCGACGGCATTCGGATTCCAGGCGGGATGAAAAACGAAAAGGGAACCAAAGAACGCGGCAACACACGGTAATCCTGAATGCGAAAAGTCAGAATTGTGAAATGCATCGACCAAACGATAAAAATGATGCACGAATGTTTCTGTCCCAAATACTGAGATGCTCATCGCCGCGCCCATTGCGACCGTAATCATGGCTATACCTATATCTTTCCACCTCTTCTCAACTGCGAACAGAAGTAGGAACATCCAGCCGAAGTACTTAAGAAGTATCATTGATGCAAGTGATAAACCTGTGAGCCAATGATTACCCCGGCTATAACCCAGCCACAGAAGAAATACAAAAAAAAGCATGAGAATGTACATTTGCCCGCGTTGAAGATTTCTCAAAAATGGGACTGAGCACGCCAGGAACACAAACAGGAGCTCCTTGTACCCTGAACGAGATGGGATACCGAACGAGGTGATTAACCGGATCCAAACGACTGCTAAGAGAAGAATACTAATCACGTTCCATAACATTTTTGCAGTAAATGGATCGAACCCGACTAATGGAATCATGACCAGACTAACGGTCGGTGGATTGACGTAAAGGACCAGCGACGGTTCACTTGTTGTGATGTTCCGTATTTTTCCCTTAAACCATTCATCATCGTACATTCTTGAGCAAGAATCAGACGTGGTCACTATCTTGGACGCGGTGTAGTAGCCTGCATAATCAGAAAGTCGATTTCGAGAATACTGAAAACTGACATACGTAATCAGTACAAAGGCTGGGATACCTAATACTAAGAGTAGTCGAGTTACCCTATGCGGAAGTGGTTTGTAGAGTAACATTTGGGAGGTAAGTGTTTCTGGTAAACCATCAGTGAATGTTTGTTGCGCAGTGTAATTGCATTGTATGGCAACCGCGCTATTCTTTTAGAAAACCTCCATGTGGAAGCCGGGGGATACAGCGAGGAGTCAAAGCAGACCCTCACGCACTGCCTCACACCATATCCACTTTAATCGTATTTGTCGGATGTCCTTCGAAGAGCGGGATGCCGGCAAGCATGACGATCGTCTCGCCGTGTTCAATGTAACCTTCTTGCAAGAGTTGTTCCTGTATTTTCTTGAACGTCATGTCTGTATCTTTCTTGAGATCCTCGACGATGAGTCCACGAATTCCCCAGATCAGGTTCAGCCGCCGCATGATCTTTTCGCGATCGGTGACAGCGATAATGCGCGCAGGTGGACGAAACTTTGCAATATGTGCCGCCGTTGAACCCGAGTGGGTGAGTGCAACGATGGTCGACGCTTTGAGTTGTTCAGCAAGCACGCACGCCGATCGACTCAGCGGATCATATTCGTGTGTCGATGGGATCCAGTTAGGGTCGAAGCTGTGCTGCCGGTCGCCGACCTGATCTTCAGTCTTATGAATAATCCTATCCATCATCTGGATTGATTGAATGGGATACTTCCCGACGGATGTCTCACCGCTGAGCATGACGGCGTCTGCGCCATCGAGAACAGCATTCGCAACGTCACTCGCCTCGGCACGAGTTGGGGTCGGATTGTTGATCATCGACTCAAGCATCTGTGTTGCAATAATCACCGGCTTACCCATCTCGTTGCATTTCCGCACGATCATCTTCTGTAAAAGAGGCACCTCTTCCGTAGGCAGCTCAACACCCAAATCGCCGCGTGCCACCATTACCGCGTCCGTTTCTTTAAGAATCGCCTCGATGTTGGAGATTGCTTCACCCTTTTCGATCTTTGCGATGATGGGGATCTTGCGACCCTTTGGTCCATTTTCGATGATGAAGTCGCGAAGGACGGCGACATCGTGAGCCTTGCGAACGAACGAGAGCGCAACGTAGTCGATATCATGTTCAAAGGCAAACTGCAGATCCTCTTTATCCTTCTCCGTCAGCGATGGAGCCGAAACGGCAACACCCGGCAGGTTCATTCCTTTATGAGCAGTAAGAATTCCTCCTGTGATAACGTCTACGACAACAGCATCCGTGTGCGTTTCGACAACCCGCACTTCAATCTTGCCGTCATCTAGTAAAATCCGATCCCCTTTCTTCACATCCTTTGGTAAATGTTGATAGGTTGTCGAGACCATCCGCTCATCGCCTTTGGTGTCATGTGTTGTAATCTTGAGCGGGGTTCCGGGTTTAAGCTCAATGGAAGGGGTTTTCAATTCGCCGATACGAATCTTCGGACCCTGCAGATCCTGGATGACACTAACCGGTTCACCTAACGCATTCGCAGTCTTGCGGAGATGGTGCAGGGTATGGAGATGTTCTTCGTGCGTCCCATGTGAAAAATTGATGCGAGCAACATCCATGCCTGCGGTCACCATTGCCATGATGATTTCTGGCGTGGTTGATGCAGGTCCTAGAGTGCAGACGATTTTTGTTTTTGCAAAGTATCTCTTGGAGTGTACCATGAGTAGATTATATATGCTTGAGTGCGCTTTGGTAACACACCTCGAGAAGGTGTGGCAATATTTCCCCCGATTTTCCTAACAACACTTCATCCGCGCGAGAACTGAACTCTGTGGGCTCGATGTTGATCTCAACAATGTACGCGCCCGCCCTTCTCGCGATCATCGGGAGGGACGCCGCGGGGTAAACAACAGCCGATGTGCCTATGGAAAAGAAGACCTCTGCTCGTTCTGCGGCAGTCACGCTTTCATTCCATTCTTCGACAGGCAACAGCTCCCCGAACCAGACAACATCGGGACGAATTAATCCATTGCAAGCAGAACACCGAGGTGCGCGATCGTGATTCATGATTTCTTGGTCATCAAAATACTTTCCGCAATCGATGCAGTAGTTGTGCTCGATGTTTCCATGAAGCTCGTGAACAGTCGTGCTTCCTGCCCGACGGTGGAGATTATCGATGTTCTGCGTGATCACGGTGACGTGTTTGTGAAATTGTTCCATCCTTGCCAGCGCATAATGCCCGGCATTCGGCTGGATGCTCGCGATGATCTGCTTTCGGTGTTTATACCATTCCCACACCAGCTCCGGGTTACGTATAAATGCATCAACGTTTGCAAGCTCTTCAGGCTTGAACTTCGTCCAGAGACCGTCATTACCCCGGAAAGTAGGTACACCGCTTTCCGCGGAGATACCCGCTCCAGTGAAGACCACTACTGATTGTGCATCTTTGAGCTTTGATATAAGTCGAGTAGAACATTGTGTCATGATGATCTTCCGAAAGCAATCACGGTCTCAGCCCTAAGTGTTCCCAACGAGAGCGCCTGATCTCATTCCAATCCAACGTCACTTGATGATAGCCGCCATTGAGCCACAACGATGCCTGATCGTCGTAATGTGTGTGAAAGGGTTGACCGGATTGACCGGACGTAATCACCGTCCAGGCTGTCAACGGACGTGCCAGATCAACAACAAGTCGCATCGATGGACCGACAGAGGTGGTATAGGGAAACATAAATTTGTATTCGCTCTTATTAATTGTTGTTCCTCCGCCCGATGCCGGAAATGGACCGATGTTGAATACTGTCTCCAGCGGCTTGCGCGATCCAAACGGATGTTTGAACGTGACGGTATGGAGATTTCCCCATTGCCAGGTTTTCATCTCAGTGCCGAGCGCCCCTTGAAGCTCGCGAACCCCGTCGGATAGACTCTTCCGAAGAATTTCATCTTTGGTCTCGACGCGTGCTGTCTTGACGTCGTCGAACCACGCGGAACTATCGGCAGCGAGCAACTGTCCCGTTACACGATACGGAATTGCACCGAAAAATACAAAATCGCGAAAGATATCCTCCCCCATCTCATCGGCGTAAATGTTGTGGAGCAAATGGACAAAGAATGAGTTGAAGATGGTTGCGGCAATATCATTCTGCGTGAACCGAAAGTCCCAGTTGTGAAGATAGTTCAGGGCATCAGAGATTTCCCGATCATTGTTCTCGTATCCTTCGAATGCGTTCATCAAATGCCCGAGAATGTCTCTTGCATACAACGACATGATATCTTGTTGGAACTGTTTGAAATCGTCAGCAGTAAATTTCTCCGACGAATGGAGAAGTTGTCGAATCCGTTGCACCCGCGAAGTCGGCTCCCATAATGTTG
>JACOSX010000019.1 GCA_016178625.1 Ignavibacteria bacterium | reverse complement strand
GTTTTGAAGAAAAAGAAATTTTTTGTATACTTTTCCAAAACTTGGTGGTCGCCAGACGAAATCCCGTGCCCGAGTACACAACAATAAGGAATGATTTTGATACAGGGGGCCCTCGCGCATGACCTTGAATCGCACAATAACAATTTTCGCAGAGGATATACTCAACATGCAAATACAACGGGATGGGCAAAGCCTATCGTTCCTATCGAAAAAATTGTATTTCGTGTTTGGCATAAGCATCGTGTCCCTGTTGATCATCATCGGAGGGATAGTTCCGGGATGCGGTCGGGCAGCGGACGAAAATGAAATTCTCATCGGCGAGTATTCATCCCTGACCGGGACTGCCGCAACGTTCGGAACATCCACGCACAACGCTCTCGCCCTTGCTGTAGAGGAAATCAATGATGCTGGAGGAGTTCTCGGGAAAAAAATCAAGGTGCTGACTGAGGACGATCAATCAAAGCCCGAGGAGGCTGCAACGGCGGTGACAAAACTCATTACGCGAGATAAGGTAAAGGCAATCATTGGTGAAAATGCCTCATCGCGCAGTCTCGCCGCCGCTCCGATTTGCCAGGCGAACAGCATCCCGATGGTCTCACCCTCATCGACAAATCCAAAAGTGACACAGGTAGGTGATTATATTTTCCGCATCTGCTTCATCGATCCTTTTCAAGGAACGGTCTGCGCGAACTTTGCGTACAATTCACTCAATGTGAAACATGCAGCAATCTTGAAAGACGTCAAGAACGAGTACAGTATCGGATTGGCAGAATTTTTCGCAACCAAATTCAAGGAATCGGGCGGAACAATTGTTGCGGAACAGGCGTACAGCGAGGGGGATAACGATTTCAAGGCACAACTCACAGCACTCAAAGCATCATCGCCGGAATTGATTTTTGTGCCGGGTTATTATACCGAATCCGCTTTGATCGTCAAACAGGCGCGTGAGCTTAACATCACAATTCCATTCCTCGGCGGCGATGGCTGGGATTCCGGGAAGCTCATCGAGATCGGGGGTAGTGCAATGGAGAACACTTACTTTTGCACACACTACAGTGCCATGGATACCAACGCTGTCGTACAACACTTCGTGACGAAGTATCGCTCGAAGTACAACGAAACCCCCGATGTGAACGCGGTGCTCGGTTATGATGTAGGGAAACTCCTCGCCGATGCGATCCAACGCGCCGGTACCATGGACGGTTCGAAACTTCGCGATGCTATCGCGGCAACAAAAAATTTTCACGGCGTCACCGGAAGCATTACCATCAACGGCGAGCGCAACGCGACCAAACCTGCCGTCATCCTTGCTATTAGGAATGGGAAATTAACCTACAGGGAGACTGTTCAACCCTGACCATCCATCACGATAGCGCACATTCCATTCCTGCTGCATGAGCGAACTGCTACAACAGATCATCAACGGTATTTCCCTCGGTAGCATCTACGCCCTGATCGCGATCGGGTACACCATGGTCTACGGTGTACTGCGGTTCATCAACTTCGCTCACGGCGATGTCTTTATGATCGGCGGATTCGTTGGGTATTATGCAGCGCCGCACATTATGCCGCTGGTGGGTGGATCCGTAATCCTTGCCGGTCCCATCGTCCTTCTGTTAGCGATGACTGTATGTTCCATTCTCGGTGTGACGATAGAAAAGCTTGCGTATAAGCCTCTTCGATTCAGACCAAAGTTGACAATCCTGATCACTGCCATCGGCATTTCGCTGTTTCTTGAATTCGGCGGTCAGCTACTCTTCGGCCCTGATCCGAAATCATTTCCAACTCTCATACCTTCAACAACGCTGATCGATTCTCAGAATCTCATACTGACTACGACACCGGTCATCGTCATCGGAACCGCAATCATCCTCATAGTGCTGCTGCGATTCATTGTGCAGAATACAAAGATGGGTACGGCGATGCGGGCAGTATCGTTTAACCAGCAAGCCGCAAGTCTGATGGGGATCAACATTAATACGGTCATCTCCTTTACGTTCGTTCTTGGTTCGAGTCTGGCGGCCGCAGGCGGGATTCTCTACGGTACGCTGTATCCAAGCATTAATCCGTTAATGGGAATATTTCCGGGCCTCAAGGCGTTCATCTCCGCAGTGCTGGGAGGAATTGGCAACATTCCTGGCGCTGCCCTCGGAGGATTGATCATCGGCATGACTGAAACGTTCGTTACAGGCTATCTCTCGCCCACGTACCGCGATGCGATCGCCTTTGGTATTCTCATTCTCATTTTATTGTTCAAACCGTCCGGAATCCTGGGTCGGTACGAAGCCGAGAAGGTCTAACCTTGAAAACGTACTCTTCAAAACTATATCTCTTTGTCGCGATTCTTACGAGTCTCCTCGTCTCATTCTTTCAAGATGAAATCAATCCCTACTACTTTCAGATTATCATCTACATCGGCATTAATATTATTCTTGCCACAAGCTTAAATCTCATCAACGGCTTCGCCGGGCAATTTTCACTCGGGCACGCCGGCTTCATGTCGCTCGGTGCGTATACAGCCTCTCTCGTGTCGTCGACACTACATGCGAGCAGCGGCAATCCTGTAGATATTCTCATACTCCCTCTGGCTCTTCTGCTTGGCGGCGCAGTCGCAGCACTCGCCGGATTACTTGTCGGTATTCCAACCCTGCGTCTGAAGGGAGACTACCTTGCAATTACGACGCTAGGGTTCGGCGAGATCATTCGGGTAGTCATACAAAACTTGAACTTTCTCGGAGGAGCTCGCGGGTTCACCGGGATTCCGAAACTTGCGAATTTCTTCTGGGTCTTCTCCGTCGTCTCAATTGTAGTGTTCGCAATCTCCAACCTGATCAATTCGACGTACGGAAAAGGGTTCCTCGCTGTCCGTGACGACGAGATTGCAGCACAAGCGATGGGTATCAACACAACCAAGTACAAAGTTATCGCATTTATCACCGGAGCATTCTTCGCGGGAATCGCCGGGGGACTCTACGCCCACTTCATCTCCTACATCAATCCGCAGCAGTTCAGCTTCATCAAATCCATCGAGATCGTCGTTATGGTCATCATCGGCGGCATGGGAAGCACCGTCGGCGTCATCATTGCAGCCATTGTGCTCACGATCCTTCCCGAAGCTCTCCGCGGGATTGCCGAGTACCGAATGGTTATCTACTCGCTCATGTTGGTCGTCATCATGATCTCACGACCGCAAGGACTCTTCGGGAAAAGTTTTCGATTGAAGGAGTTGGTGGCTAAGTTTCGACGACCTCCAATGTCTGCTTAAGACCGAACCGATCAATGAACATCCTTGAACTAAAAGAATGTTGTATGAAGTTCGGTGGACTTACCGCAGTCTCCGAACTGAACGTAGAGATTGGATCAACTGACCTTGTTGGAATGATCGGTCCAAACGGCGCAGGCAAGACTACTGTGTTCAATATGATCACCGGCATCTACCAACCCACAAGCGGAAGCGTCGTTTTTGATCGTCAGGAGATCAACGACTTCAGGCCATACGAGATCGTGGCGGCCGGAATCGCTAGAACGTTTCAAAATATCAGGCTCTTCCCAAACCTCACGGTATTCGAAAACGTCCAGGTCTCACTCAACAAAAGTTTAAAGCACGGGTTCTCCCATTCGATCCTCCAACTGAAGAATTTCCATAAAGAAGAGCATTCCGTACGTGAGACGATTATGGAGATTCTAACAATCTTCAAGCTCGAAGGTGTGAAAGACGAATTAGCGACATCATTGCCGTACGGTGATCAACGTAGGGTTGAAATTGTTCGCGCGATCGCTACAAAACCAAAACTCCTCTTGCTGGATGAACCTGCCGCAGGCATGAATCCTACAGAGAAAGTCGACCTCATGCGATTGATCAAGTCCGTGAAAGAGCAATTCAACATCGCCATCTTGCTCATCGAACATGATATGAAGGTGGTGATGGGCATTTGCGAACGGATCTTCGTCTTGGATTACGGTGTGAAGATCGCGGAAGGAACCCCGGGTCAAATCAAAAACAATCCGAAAGTCATCGAGGCTTACCTCGGCGAAGTAGTTTCGTGACTCAATTTGTCAACCATTACCATCGAGAATAGAACTTGCTGCGCGTTCAAAATCTTCAAGTGCGGTACGGTGCCATTGCTGCAGTGAAAGGCATCTCACTCACCATCGAGCGTGGAACAATCGCTACACTTCTTGGCACAAACGGTGCAGGCAAGACAACGACCCTCCGTACAATCTCCGGTCTCATCAAAGCGGCAGGGGGTACAATTCACTTCGGAGATCGCGACATCACCAATAAACCGTGCCATGAAATTGTTGCGATGGGAATTGCTCAAGCGCCCGAGGGCAGGATGATCTTCTCGAACCTAACGGTGAAGGAAAACCTCAGGATGGGAGCGTACCTCCGCAAGGACAGAGCGGAAATCCAGAGAGACCTCGACTTTGCCTTCTCGATCTTTCCCCGATTGAAAGAACGGATGAAGCAGCCGGGCGGGACACTCTCCGGCGGCGAGCAGCAGATGCTCGCCATCAGTCGCGCGCTCATGGCTCGACCGGGGCTCCTCATGCTCGATGAGCCATCACTCGGTATCGCACCAATCCTCGTCAAAACGATCTTCGATAAGATCGTCGAGATCAACCGTGAGCTTGGGATGACAATACTCCTCGTCGAACAGAACGCCCACCTCGCGCTTCAGATTGCACATTACGCCTACGTGATTGAAACAGGTCAGATGGTGATCGAAGGAAAAGCCTCCGAGATCGCCAAGAACGAGGACGTCCGAAAAGCATATCTCGGCGAGACTTAACGTATTCTGTCGAAACCATGATGCCTTCCATCTTATGAGACTCCCCCGCCCCTCACTCACCCAGTGGATTTTCATCGGCATGGGAATCGGATTAACGGTCGGATGGCTCACGCCGGATGTGGCGATCACTCTTCGACCTCTGAGCACGATCTTCCTCCGACTCATCAAATCGATCATCGCACCGCTCATCTTTGCAACACTCGTTGTCGGTATTGCCGGGCATGGAAACTTGAAGCAAGTCGGGAGAATGGGCTTCAAGTCAATTATTTATTTTGAAATCGTCACAACGCTCGCCCTCCTGATCGGACTCGTTGCAGTGAACCTTATCAAACCGGGTGTGGGTGTACATCTCCCTCCGCCCGATCACGTGACTGACATCGTAGCGAAAAAACAGACAATAGCTGAAGTCATCACACACATCGTGCCGCAGAGTTTTATTCAAGCCGCTGCTGAAGGCGAGGTCTTGCAAATTGTCGTCTTCACTCTCATCTTTAGCTTTGCGCTGGCGATGATCCCAACGGAAAAAAGGCAGGTCATGCTTTCCTTCTGTGACTCACTCGCCGAGACGATGTTCAAGTTCACCGGCATCGTCATGCGCTACGCGCCGATCGGTGTGGGAGCGGCGATCGCGGTCACTGTCGGCAGTAAAGGCCTATCGGTGCTGATCAATCTGGGGCTTTTAATCCTCACGATGTACATTGCATTGATCATCTTTATCGTCTTCGTCCTGGGTAGTGTGGCTCTGGTCGCTAGAATTCCAGTCAAGAAATTTATAGCCGCTGTGGAAGAACCTGCGCTCATCGCATTCTCGACAACAAGCTCTGAGGCAGCGTTACCTAAAGCGATGGAGGTGATGGAGCGGCTTGGGGTTCCAAGGCGGATTGTCGCTTTCGTCATTCCCACAGGATACAGTTTTAATCTCGATGGTTCTACATTGTATCTTTCGCTTGCAGCGATCTTCGTCGCGCAGGCGGCGGGGGTTGAGTTAACAATCATGCAGCAGGTGCTGATGATGTTGACCCTGATGTTGACAAGCAAAGGCGTCGCCGGCGTACCCCGGTCATCACTCGTGATCCTCGCGGGAACGTTGAGTTCATTCGGTCTTCCGTTGGAAGGCGTCGCAGTCATTTTGGGAGTAGATGAAATCCTCGATATGGGCAGAACGACCGTGAACGTTGTGGGAAATTGTCTTGCAAGCGCGGTGATCGCAAAATGGGAAGGCGAGTTCCAGCCAAATCGCGCCGCGATCGAAACAATCCCCGCAAATAACTGAACCTTTGCTTTTATGAACCTCTGGTATGCCATTCTTCTGGGAACGATTCAAGGTCTTACAGAATTCCTCCCGATCAGCAGCACGGCACACTTAACGCTTGCAGGAAAAATGTTGGGACTCGTCTCCGATCCGCAAGAGTGGACTGCATTTATTGCCATCATACAACTCGGTACAGTGGCTGCGGTTATTATTTATTTTCTTAATGATCTCCTCTCGATGACCAAGCATATTTTCGCAGATCTCCGATCGAGAGGATCGTCCACAACGTGGAGTAACGAGTCACGATTGGCGGGCAAGATCATTATAGGCACCCTACCCGTTGTTGTGATTGGACTGGCGTTCAAGAAAATTATTGAGGGCACATTCACGAAAGAGATTAGTACGATCGCCACAAGTCTGATCGTGCTCGCGCTGGTTCTCTGGTGGGCAGAAAAGGCAGGTAAACGAAACCGGAGCCAGGAACAAACGACATGGAGAGATGCGTTGATTGTAGGTATCGCGCAAGCATGTGCATTGATCCCTGGTTCATCCCGGTCCGGGACAACGATCACTGCTGGACTTTTCCTCGGCTTGACCAGAGAAACAGCAGCCCGGTTTTCATTTCTGCTAAGTATTCCTGCCGTCGTTGCGAGTGGACTGTTTGAACTGTATAGAATACGTCATCAAATCGGTGATATCGGAATTGCTCCACTCGTCATCTCGACAATCGTCTCAGGCGTTGTCGGATATGCGACGATCGCTTTCCTCCTCAAATACCTGAGGACACACTCCACCGGCGTGTTTATCGTTTACCGATTGTCGCTGGGGGCACTTCTCTGGATACTTCTAAGCATGAACAGCATCTGATCTCCTTACACTCTCCTCCGGCTCATCGGCATAAAAATGAATTTGTCCAATAGCGCGATCACGCCAAAGAAGGCGAGCAGGAACATAGTTAATCCAAAACTACTTTTAGCAAAGGCGAATGAGAAGTACCTTCCAACCCACTCATTGAATGTGGTTACTCCCGTAGCAATGCTACTTCCCGCCGACGTGTACACAGACCGAGTAGCTTCAATCGACTGACCGATATTTGATCCTTGAAACACACCGGAGAATTTCAGTGCCATGAGCGCGATGCCGATCACGATGGTGAGAGCAAACAGCGGCGCCATATTCCTGAAGATCGTCCAAGCGAAGGAGGGAGATTCTTTGATGCCCAGACGCTTCATCATTGTTTCAGTGAAGTCCGTCGAGACTCGGTCGAGAGGGACAGAGCGGAGTGCCGTCTCAAGTTTTCGCAGCGCATCGAGCCTTGCCGTGCACACAGGACATGTGCGAAGATGGATCTCCAGATCGTTCCGATCTGTTGCCACCCCATCGGCATAATCTTGGAGCTGATTCGAGGTCAAATGATTCATACGATTGAGTTCTCCATGCGAAGTTCATTTCGGAGCCGTTCTTGCAAAAGTGTTCGAGCGCGGAACAAGTGAACCTTCACTGTTCCAAGAGGAAGATCCGTCACTTTGCAAATTTCTTCATGCGATAATTCTTGTTGGTAGAACAACGAGAGGATCGTTGCGTATTTTTCGGGGAGCCCTGAGATAATACTCCGGACAAATGTCACCATGTCTTTCATTGCAAGCTCGTCCTCAAGACTGGACATCGACGCTGTTTCCACGGCATCATTCTCTTTTCCGTCATCGTAATTGATCGACTGAAACGCTTCCTTTCGCTGTCCGAGCTTCGTGAGGCACACATTATACAGTATCCTGTAGAACCATGTTCCAAATCGAGCGGCGCCTTCGAACTTGTCTAATGCGTTATATGCCCGAATAAACGCATCCTGTGTTGCCTCCTCTGCGTCCTCACGACTTCGTAGCATGCGCATTGCCAGTGTCATCCCTTTATCCTTATAGCGATTAACAAGCAGGGCAAAATCGCGCTTTGCACCGCTGCGGATTCTATTGATGATCTCGCTGTCGGATAGGGGCATTGTCGTTTCTGTCCGTTTAGACTCGAATCTTTCCCACTGGGTTTCATTTCTGGTTTCGCCCCTATGGTACAAAATTTCCTTTTGAAAGTGAAACCCTCCCTTGAAAACTGGAGTCAAAAGGTACAGACAGCAAAATAATCATTCTAAGCAGGAAAGGAACAACCAATGAGTGGAGAAGAGGTGTTAGTACCCCTTGCCTTTTTTATTTTTCTTGGAGGCGTTATCATAGCCCACATTACTGCCCGACATAAGGAAAGGATGGCGATGGTCGAAAAAGGAATGTCCAGTGAAGATATCAAAGCGTTGTACGTTCGACAAATCAATCGTGACCCACTCTCGTCGTTGAAATGGGGAATTCTTTTTGTTCTTGGCGGATTGGCTGTGCTGCTCGGCGTTTACCTGCGCGACAACTACTTCGCCAACGACGGGGTCATCGTTGGGATGGTGTGCCTGTTCGTGGGAATCGGGCTGGTGACCTTCTACAGCATAGCGGCGAAGAAGGTGAGCCAGTAGAAAGACAGGGTATTGGATACCGATGAAAAAAGGGCGATTGTCTCATCGCCCTTTTCATTTTTTCAAACTCGTTGAAGAAAATTACCACCGCCCGCGCTCAGACAGTCTCTTTGTGCAGCCAGCTCTTCCTATATCCATACAAAAAATAAATCGTCAAGCCAACGGCGAGCCACAGGCCAAAGCGCACCCATGTCACCCACGGCAAGCCGGTCATCAAGTACAGGCAAGAAAGAATCCCGAGGACAGGAATCACCGGCACCCACGGTGTTTTGAATCCCCTCGGACGATCCGGGTCGCGTTTTCTCAAGATAAGGATCCCGATACAAACGAGGACGAACGCGAAGAGTGTCCCGATGTTTGTCAAATCGACCATCTCGTCGATACTCGTGAACATCGAGCAGACACCAACGGCAACGCCTGTGAGAATTGTGGTAACGTGCGGCGTGCGGAACTTGGGATGCACTTTTGCAAAACTCTGTGGAAGCAGACCGTCACGTGCCATCGAGAAGAAAATTCTCGGCTGACCGAGCTGGAAGACAAGCAAGACTGCGGTGTGCGCAACGACGGACCCGAACGCAACAATCCCGACAAACAAACCGCTCCACTTGCCGATGTCTGCATATTGCAAGGCCATCGTTAGCGGCTCAGCCTGCTCAGTGGCAAGCTTCTTGACGAGATCCGGATAAGGGATGATACCGGTAAACACCGCTGCCACAACAACATAAATGAGCGTGCAGACAATCAGCGAACCGATGATGCCAATCGGCAGATCTCGCTTCGGGTTGCGCACCTCTTCAGCCACAGTAGAGACCGCATCGAACCCGATGTATGCAAAGAACACAATTGCCGCGCCCGCTTGGACGCCCGCCCAACCATTCGGTGCAAAGGGATGCCAGTTCTCTGTCTTCATATACTTCCATCCAACCCATACAAAAAATCCAAGCACAAGTAACTTTAGCAGCACCATGCCGGTGTTCATCGAGGCGCTTTCTCTGATGCCGATGACGAGGACGATGGTGATCAGGGTGACGATGCCGAAGGCGAGAACATTGAAGACGATCGGGATGCCGAAGATGTGTGGCGCGCTCTCAAAGAGTCCTGGTATGTGCGCTGCCGTCCTGTAATCTGTCGATAGCCAGTCAGGAACGACAATCCCAAATCCAGCGACAAGCGTCTTGAAATAATTTCCCCAGCTGATGGCAACTGCTACATTGCCGACCGCGTACTCAATGATCAAATCCCAACCGATGATCCACGCGACGAGTTCACCTAACGTGGCATACGAGTATGTATAAGCGCTTCCGGAGATCGGTACCATCGCAGCGAACTCGGCATAGCAGAGCGCAGCAAATCCGCACGCGCAGCCCGTGAGGATGAAAGAAAGGATCAGCGAAGGTCCGGCGCCCGGTCGGGCAATGTCACCGGCGGCGGCGGTTCCTATGGTGGCAAAGATTCCCGCACCGATGATCGCGCCGATCCCCAGCATCACAACATCAAAGGCGCCGAGCACTCGCTTTAACTGATGCTGCGGAACTTCCCCCTCATGCAAAATCGCATCGAGGCTTTTCGTTCTGAACAGTTGGCGGAACATAGATCCTCGTAGTCAGAAAAAATGATTAGCAAACTTATGGAAAGATATTGAGAGAGTCAAGTCTACAAGGTGTCGTAGACAAGAAAAAATTAGAGGTCTGGCTCTATCTTCGCCTGATCGGTCAGCACAGCTTTCGCTTCTATGACATCTTCCTCATCCACGAGAAGCTTGATGCCTTCGCTTTGTTGAAGGACGGGCATCATACCGCCAGTGTCTTCGTACTTCAGGTACGATTCAATGCCTGCCGCTGCAAGGGTGGCCTGTGCAAGCTCCGCCTCAACTTCATTGGTGTAAGTTGCAATTGAGATGAATTTTTCCACGGCGGTCCTCCAATAGCTTGTGAGGGCTAATACTGACTTATGGAGAAACTTACACAATCTTGAAGTCAGATGCAAAGAAAATGAGGAGGGCGAATTGACCAGGAGAGATTCTTAATCTTCCATGGTTGTGCTCGCAACTTCTTCAATTGTTGAGATGCCCTGACGGAGAAGTTCGAAGGACGCCTGACGCAATGTTTGCATGCCCTGCTTGACGGCAAGTTGGCGCAATGCCTCTTCGTTAATCGTCGAGCCGGATTCCATAATGAGTTCCCGAATCTCTTTTGTGAAATAAAGAGCTTCATGAATAGCTGTTCGTCCTTTGTATCCTTTCAGACAGTGCAGGCATCCAACCGATCGATAGAATTTCGTTTTGGAGATCTCCTCTTTCGGGAATCCAAGGCGCTCCAACGATTTATGCGTTATCTCGTTATCGACGGCTTTGCAGCGTTCGCAGAGCTTCCGGACGAGTCTCTGTGCAACAATAATGTTGATAGCGTACGCCAGAAGAAACGGCTCGACGCCCATTTTGTACAAACGGGCGATCACGCTCGGTGCATCATTGGTGTGCAGCGTTGAAAAGGTCAGATGTCCCGTGTTGGCAAGTTTGATGGCAAGGTCCGCCGTTTGTCTATCGCGGATCTCACCAACCATCACGATGTCTGGATCGTGGCGGAGGATTGCTCGTAGAGCCTCCTCGAACCCTAACTTCGGATTGAGTTTGACTTGCCGGGCGCCATCAATGAAATACTCTACAGGGTCTTCGACGGTAATGATGTTAAGACTGGGATCCATCACTGCGCGTAACGCCGCAAGGAGGGTCGTGCTCTTGCCGCTACCGGTTGGTCCCGTCAGAATCACAATGCCGTACGGTTTCTCGATCGCCTTTCTAAACCGCTCCAGCGCGTATTGCTGGAATCCGATATTTTCCACGGTAATGCTCGCTTCCGGATCGCGCAACACACGAAGAACGATCGACTCCAACTTCACCTTCAGTTCTTTACCGATAAGGGGAATAACCGATACGCGAAAGCGAATGATCTTCCCATCAACCGTCCTCTGCACAAATCCATCCTGAGCCATGTTACGCTCGAATCTATCGGTCCCTTTCGCAACGTCTTTAATGACGGCAGCAACAGCATCCGCCCGCAAATCATCAATCGTCTGCCAAAGAGTTAAGTGACCGTCGAGACGGAAATGGATCTCGGTCTTGCGAGCCCCGCGTGGAATGACGTGGATGTCGCTTGCGTTCAACCGGACAGCATCGGAAAAAATAGTATCAATGATTTCGTTGAGGTGACCCTTACGAATTTCTTCATCGAGCTCGTCAAGCAATACTTCCTGATCGTCATCGATATACTCCATCGCCCTGGCGGTGGGCTTGCTTTGGGTGTCCACCAACAGCTCGCGGCAGAGTTCCTCGTAACTATTCAGGACAACATAGAAGACTTCGTACTTGGGAAAAGGAAAGGCACGTGCAATTGTTGCAATCTCTGTATTAGTGGGGTCCGGTGTGATGATCTGAATTTTCGCTGGTTCACCTTCGGCGACCTGGAACGGTAACACTTTATTCGAGACTGCGAGCTCTCGAATCTTCTGCGGAAGATATTCGAGCGTCTTATTAATGAAGGTGAGCCGGTCACTGTCCATCTCTATCGAGGATAGGTCTATAGTCTTAAAAGAATAATACCGCACAAATTCCGCGTATACCGACTCGCGATCAACATTGAATTCTTCGATGAGAACCTGAAACAGGAGACGCTTATCGCTTTCTCTTCGGGATTTCTTCCACGCGACAGCGCCGTCGACCATTTCTTTCGACACAATCTCCTCGCGGACCAAACTCTCCACAAAACCGGATACGCCATCAGTTACCGACGTTGCCCTCGTTTCTCCAGAAGTTTGGCTCTTTCGGTTCATATGGGTGAACGGCAACCATTTCTTGACCGCAGTTAATGGAGGTGGAGATGCCTTCGTCTCTTGGTTACCATTGCCATGTATCGGCGTTTCGTTCTCTCGGTCAAATTGGCTGGATGAGGTGGGTCGTATTTCGTCGTTCAGATTAGGCATGATCAATATTACAAGTTGTCATAAAGATTTCTCAACGGTTGCTGTATAGGAATAAAGCCCTCGGAGCCGACTGCGCTTGAGATGGTTGAAAACCCGGTAGCGTTGCAGATATTGTTCTCGCCAAGATATGGATATTCTGCTGGGCAAGTCATTCCCACCACGCAAGGACTTTGTTGGTATAAGTGTTGATGATGATCGGCTTAATTAGCGATGTGGCATTCTCGATTGCTATGCTGGAGAAAAGTACTTTAGAATTACCATTACCAAGGTCGTTCACCGTGGAGGGATTTGATGTTAGCCCCACGACCGCACCGTACACTGTAAATGTCGAATTGATGTGTGCAATGTCATCAGCGATTAACAAACCATAGAAAGTGCTCGGTTGGATATCTTTCATGAAGGCAGTTTTTGAGGCGTTGTGGCAGATGAGTATTCCCGAGCCTCTGATGTTACAGGGATTCCAGAAGATCGCAGCATTGGTATCTGGAAGTTCTACGTAAGTAACCCCTCTCAAGGGATAAGTTAGGAAGGTCGGGCTGGTGACGTATTGACTGCCGTTGATGCCGCTCTGTGCGATGGATTTTAGAGTTCCTTCAGGATAACCATTCACCGCCCCTCCCATCACACTATCGGGGGTACCTGGATATGGTCCTGGTTGCTTCTGTCGAATAATGCTTGTATCCGGTCCTGGGGTTTTCCCGACAGGAGCGTAATCCACTCCTCGGATATTTGTTCCGCCGATGGTTGAACTACCACCCTGGATAAGAGTGTCGGTCGTCCATACGCCAAACATTCCTTGGTTAGGAAGTACTGTACCTGAAGTATCATGGTCCCTCCCATCGATCGTAACGTTTCCACCAGTGGTGATGCGGTTGTGTGTGGTGATGACACCTCTGACACCACCGTTGCCAGATGGTACAAAGCCCCTCGGAATGTATGCGATCGTTGTAAAACTCGTGTCCCTGTCTGAGACTGTGTCAGTAGCTGAGATGAAAGGTACGTAGGCAGTAGAGATAATCTTGACAGCAGCAATAAGGGGCGATTGGCTATCTCGACGAAATACCGTATCTAGAAAACTGACCGTTACCTTGCCGCCTGAGACTCCGAGCTTCGAATATCCCGTTCTCCATAAAGAATTCGTTGCAAGTCGACGCAGAGCGAGATTCACGCCAGTCTGCGCGATGTCTCTACCCGTCACACGCTGGAAGTGTCTGACCACGTTGTCATTTTGTGCTGTTGTCGACCGTGTGATGACTCTCGTGACCATCATCGAGACGACAAACATCGCAAAGATCGTGAGTATCAGTGCACGCCCGATCATAGTGCGACTCTCAAATTGCGAGGCCTCATCGTTTGTTCCCACGTAGTATATGAGTAGACTGTATCATTCTTGTTGATCTGAGAAGGAAACGCACTTTCCATGCTGATGGCAAGCTTGATCGAATAGATCTTCGATGGATTTGTCACCGCGGGAGATGCTGTGAGTTCAATACCAGATGTGTCAAAGTACATAAGCCTGAAATTCGTGACTCCCAAATTCATCGCTTGAGTAACACCATTGACACTGCGGTAGAGATAGCGAGACCTTGGATTGATATTGTTCGCGGGCTTCGTTTTGCCGATGAAGTAACCCACAACATCAATGGTTCCATCATTATCCGCATCACCGCGTACGACTATTGAATCTCTTCCAGCATACTTGATGCTGCTATCCGCTGGTGGAACCGGAACTTTGTAACCAATCTTTCGAAAATCATATTCGATGACACTTGTTAGCGAAGTCATGTTCGATTGGACAACGGTGTTCAGAGTCTGGCTCGCGGACGAGCTTCTCATATTAAGCATCAAACTACTCAGCAAGACCACCACGATGCCACCAATCACTAAGGAAAAAACATTATCAAGCACTGAACTCATGAAATTCTAGTAGCTGAATACATACGAAAGGGTGCAGGGTCGAGAAATGAATGGGCTTTTCACGGTCACCGTCATCTTTTTGACGTACATCTTCACCCCCATCACAATCGAATCAGGATTCGCTACAGTGGTGTAATGAACGACTACCCTGAGTGTATCAGGCGCATTGGATGATACATTGACAAGACGCCAGTATCCGTTATAGTCATCAACATCGTTGAAGACAGACACTGACCTATAACTACCGGAAGCTAAAGTATCGGGAAGGCTCACCAATTCACCAGCCTCCGTACCAAGCGTCGAACTCATGGAGGTGCTGTCGGCAACCTCGATTCCACCCGCCGTGCTTTGATCGAATGCTTTTGTCTTCGCTTCATCAATAACTGCTTGAGCAGATCCAAGCGCGGCAATCGACATTTCATTTTCTGCAGAAATCTGAATGCTATTTGAGACAAGATTATTGTCAGAGACGAGTAACGTCCCGAACAATACAAAGGAGAAGATCGTTAAGAGCATGTTCATACGAATCGTTGGATCTCCCAAAAGCTTACTTATTTCGTGTCTGAACCTGGAGATAAGAACTGAGGACGATCTCGTAGCCCAAAGGGTAATCAGCGAAAGGTTTTTATCTACGGATGTACATACGCAACCACCGATTCCATCTCACTCACCCATTGTCAAGACCCTCAGCCTTCTTGGAAATTCAGTAATTCAGTAATGTGGAGTATCCAGTAACTAATGGTTCAAAGGGAATTGTTTCACGCGTTCCGGGCAACACCTAAATCTCTGTATGTTTCATCAAGATTTAGATCGCTAAGCCAGAGATGATTTACTCGCTATCCGAGTTCAGACTACTATAAAAATTTAGACCACTGCGATGTGAATGTCAAATAAAATGTAAAGAATTCCCTTCTTCAACCTTGATGGGGATCATAGTTTGAGGATAAGATGAATGGTAGGATAAGAAAATCAGGAAAAGCAGGTAAGAAGGGGTCGAATCTTTAATCATCTACTCACATGTCGTCTTTCCCGATAGAGATGACCAATGATGACTCCTACAACGAAGACAACTGAAGAGTAGTAAATCCATACAAGGAAAACCAGAAGAAAAGCGTATGTTCCATACAGCCTACTATAGGGATGGAACGTACTGAGATACCAGCCAAAGCCCTTACCCGCTATCCACCACAACGATGTCGTCGTGAGTGCCGAAACGAGTGCGACCTTTGTCGGAATCTTTTCATCGGGGATATAACGATTGATGACATAGAACAGGATCAAGGCAGAGATATACGATAATACCGTTGGTATGGTCTTAGCGACATATCCGAGGCTGATGATGTCACGTGTGGGCAACCCCTTGAGGAGCGAATCAATGAACAGGAGAAACCACGTTAACGCATTGGCAACAAAGAACAGCACACCCATGAGTATAACAAGGATGATATGTTCAATAATCTTGATGATCAGCAGCTTTTTCGTTTTGATCCTATACATTTGGTTGAGAACTATCCGCAGGGCACCGAAGAGGGAGGTGGCTGTCCATCCAAAGATGAGAACACCTGTGATCCCAAATGTTTTTCGATAGCGCACGATATCAACGATAACCCCTTTGATCGACGCCTTGATCTTTTGAGCATACGGCTGTGGCGGAAAGACCGCATTCAACATATCATCGAGCTTTTGGTCAGGGACGTGTGAAGAGCTAATAAACATCCCCAAGATGGACGTTAGAAGAAGCAGAACCGGGATCAGACATAAGACGGCATTAAAGGCAATGCCTGACGACAGAAAGAAAACATTCTCTTCTTTAAATCGGCTGTAGAATCCGCGAAGATAATAAGGGATCGAGCGAACTGCAGGAATGACCCCCTTCGAAAGCCGACGCTTCAGAGCACCTTTAGGCGAGCATACTTGAGCATCAAGTTTTTCTTTCCTGCTGCAGGGAAGTCAACCACTGCTTTGAGGAATTCTCCGCTCCCGGACACGTGAAGCACTTTTCCCCGACCGAAGACTTCATGCTCGACGATGTTCCCAGCCCGGACTTGATTGGAGACATCTGATGCATTCTCATAGTCGGGCATCGTATCTGAGAAATAGTGGGATTCCGCATCTGTTTTTTTTCGATCCTTTCGATCGCGATTGCGATCTCCCAAGCTGAACGAACGCATGTCTCGCGATACATGGCGACGACTACTCACAACTGTTTCGACGAGATCGCCTTCCATTTCATCGAGGAAGCGAGAAGGAGATTGGTAGCTCATCTCGCCAAATCTGAACCGCACTTTCGCATACGAGAGATACAACTTCTTCATCGCGCGCGTCATCCCGACGTAATAAAGACGTCGTTCTTCTTCCAGTTCCTTCCTCTCCACCACAGTTGAATACAATGGAAGAAGCCCCTCTTCTAAACCCGCAATAAAGACGATCGGAAATTCTAACCCCTTCGCGCTGTGAAGCGTAAGGAGTGTTACGGCGTTCGCGGTCTCTTCCCATGTATCGATGTCAGAGACGAGTGAAACTTCTTGCAGAAAATTTTCCAGTGTTGCATCCGCTCGTAGCTCTGAAAACTCAGTAATCGCCGAAAGGAGCTCCTGAATGTTCTCCCAACGCGACATTGCCTCCACCGTTCCCTCCTCTTTCAATAGGGGCAGAATCCCAATCTCATCGACAAGAGCCCGTGAAAGCTCGCTCATTGACATCTCGGAGGTAAGCCTCAGATACTTCTTGAACATTACGGACAGTGCTTCAACACTGGTCCTTGCCTTTGATGTCAGCCCGGAAACCTCCGATGCATGGTCTGTTGCCTCAAAAAGAGTGAGAGACTTTGTGGCGGCAAAGTCTCGGAGGCGTCCAACAGCAACATCCCCCAAACCCCTAGCGGGAACGTTCACAATACGCATGAAACTCTCGTCATCTCGAGGATTTACAAGCAACCGCAAGTATGCCAAAACATCCTTTACCTCTTTGCGCTGATAAAATTCCACACCACCGATGATCATATAGGGTATGCTATTCTTTCGAAGAGCATCCTCAAGGGAACGCGATTGTGCATTGGTACGATACATGATCGCAATGTCCTTAAACTGAAGTTTCAGTTTGTTCGACTCTTCGTAGATCCGTGAGACAATTGTGGCTCCTTCATCTTGATCATCTTCGCAAGCAAGGATAGTGATCTTGTCACCTTCTTGATTTTCCGTCCAGAGATCCTTCGTGATCTGATCGATGTTCTTCTTGATCACCTGATCAGCAGCAGAGAGGATCGTCCTGGTAGATCGATAATTCTGTTCGAGGCGGACGATGACCGCGTTCGGGTAATCACGTTCGAAATCCAAAATGTTTCTGATGTCGGCACCTCGAAATGCGTAAATGCTCTGCGCGTCGTCTCCCACCACACAGATATTCCGATATTGATCGGCAAGCAGCTTGATGAGAACATATTGCGCCCGGTTTGTGTCCTGATATTCATCGATGAGGATAAACCGAAACCGATCCTGATATTTCAAGAGAATCTTGTTGTGATGAGTGAATAACTCTATTGGTCGTAAGAGCAGATCATCAAAATCCATCGCGTTGTTCTGCTTCAGTCGCTTCTGGTATTCGATATACACCTTCGCAGTCTTCTCTTCAAAAAGATCGATGACGCTCTTCAAGTAATCCTCGGGAGTGATAAGCTGGTTTTTCGCACCGCTGATGCGTGACCGAATGGCTTGGGGGTTAAACTGCTGGGAAGGGATACTCAGATCACTCATAACGGTCTTGATCAGCCCGAGTGAATCCTGTGAATCGTAGATTGAGAAATTTTTTTGAAAACCAAGCTTCTCACATTCCGTCCTGAGGAGTCGTGCAAACAGCGAATGAAAGGTTCCCATCCATAGATGCCGGCTTTTATCTCCTACCAGATGAGTGATGCGTTCCTTCATCTCGTTTGCCGCTTTGTTGGTGAACGTAAGCGCGAGAATTTGGTAAGCAGGTACACCGATGGTCACGAGATGGGCTATCCGGAATGTGAGGACACGGGTCTTACCGCTCCCGGGTCCCGCGATCACCATGACAGGTCCTTGAACTGCGCGGATCGCTTCTTGCTGCTTCAGGTTGACTTCACTCAGAGATGACATGATACTTCCGATAGTATTGGTTCAGTTAGAAGGTTAAAAATATTTTTTTCTCCTCCAAGGACAACGACGGGAGTCAATCGCTGAGCAACAACGGGGATTTACTGAGATGAGATAAAAAGATCACGAAGTAGTACATGGGCGAACAACTAGGGTTCAACACCGTCCCCCCGCAACTACATCGATCACATGCGTGAACGACAACTCACACGATGATGGCACCCTCAAGGCGCAAGAGAAATTCTTTCGTCTTAATACCGCAGGAGTATCCAACAAGAGATCCATCAGAGCCGAGTACGCGGTGGCAGGGAATGATAATTGGCAGCGGGTTAACACCATTGGCGCGGCCAACAGCTTGCGAAGCACGAGGCGTCATCACGCGCTTTGCCAGCTGCTTGTAGGTAATTGTTGACCCGTATGGTATTTTCGCCAATTCCTTCCACACGCGAACTTGGAATGGAGTCCCCATGAGATCAATCGGGCAAGTGAATTTCGCGAGCTTCCCATTAAAATATCTGGTAAGCTGATCGATTACTTCCTTATTCTTTGCACGATTATCGGAGACAGTCTCCTGGTCAAAGTGATCTTTCAGCCAATCAAAGAAATCCTTGCGAGACTCGCGTGGAACGCTGATTTTGCATACGCCGCGTGCCGTCGAGGCGACATAAATCCGACCGATACGTGAATCGAATGACGTACAATACACTTTGGTTGATACACGTTGACCGTCTATTTCGCCGCTTGTTACTCTCTCTCCATCTCCTTTGAATTTCTTCTTGATCGCGTTTGCAACTTTTACTGTTTCGAGTGTTGCAAGGTCGTCTAACATAACATTGGTAATTTACTGGGGCAATAAACTTGTTCGATAAATGATGTCGTGGATTGTTCAACGTTACTCAGTAAGTATTAGGCGTTCCCCCTGGAAAACCCCTTCTTAAATTTTTAACAGATGAACTACCGGTGAGCCTTGTAATCAGAAAGTGATGTAAGAGAAAATCGACGCGGGATAATTATAAGGATAAAGAAAAAGAAAAGCAAGACAAAAAACAATCCCGAGGAAATTTTTTTTTGAGGGGAGTGTCAGACATCGATAATGGTTTCATTGATTTCGTCAAAAATATTTTTGTCACGTGAAACGCTGTGAAACAAAACGGCAAACGATCGAGATACTCAGAGCGGCACACTTCAGACATAGAAAGAAAAACCTCAGAAAAATGCTCTAACTTCTGCTCTGGCTGTATGGACAGGAGCGCGGTCACCTTCACTGCGTCCATCATAGCCGACTGTTGCCTGGATGAACTGAGTAAGACGGTAATCAAAAGCGATTCGCCACAACCATGTTCTCCCTGCGATCTTTCCATTTGTCAACTCGAATGGCACGGAATTCCCTTGTCGAGATAGCTGCACTTCCTCTCGCGCGAGATCTACTCTTGCTTGGCCACTTCCACCAATAGAATAAATCAACCTCACCGACTGATCGTTTAAATCAGCTACGGTCGTGTCAAAATTTGTCGATGTCCCGGCACTTACTTTAAAGCCAAGTTCTACTTTTTGATCAGGACGGTACGACCAATCCGAACTTAACACACTGGAAGAAACATCCCTCAGTCGGTTACTCAATTGGGTTGCCGCTAATGCATCCTTTCGAAGAGAATAATCGATTTGGTTTGCAATTTCCGGGATCAACTGCCACCGCAGCCGGAGGGATTGCTCACGTAAATAGGTTCTCTCATTCACAAGCGCAAATTGGGTTAACGCTCGACGCTGGGAGTATCGGAAGCGGACGAAAAAATCAGTTCTATTCTCCTGAAAATAAATATCTTGCGTAAGGAGATTGCTTCCCGCAATGGTGGTTTGGTCATTCAGAAACCGGCTGAAGTGAAGCAGATAGATCTGCCGGGTGTCGGGTTCGCTGCTTTTTTCTTCGACCCTCAGATATGTTTCCGTCGAGAGGGTCGAAACTGCTTTTCTCACCCATCCATCGGGCGCAAAGATCAATGCTGGAGCCAGCCGTATTCGCGTGCTTGCTTTTAGGTCGATAACTGGGATGAGCTCGTCTGTTGGAACGGTAAGTGCGATGAAATCCGCGTCGAACCTGCTAAGTTGAAAATCGGGCGAATCAATGATGTGGTTTCCATTGAGATCACCCGCGTAAACATAATTACCTGTCCCTTTCCCTACACGTTGAAAGATTTTCTCCAGCTTTGCCGATCGTTCAGTTGCAAGTTCGTAGAACCAGTCCGATTCCACTCCTCTATTCCATGGGCTGAATCTCGTTTGCCAGCGAAGCAGGATTGTCTGACCATCTGTATTCCTGCGTCGAATAAAGACGTCCGAAAACTTCCGATTCTGAATTGTCAGATCTATCGACGAGGCGAATGATTTCCATTCCGGAAGTTGAGCGACATACCGATGCGTAAACGTTCTGGAGGCGCGCTGCAATGAACCTTCAGCGAGTGAGTCATCCCAACGCCATCCTATCTCTACATTCGCGAATCGATTCTCAGCAGTCCCGAACGAGAGACCCGGGACAACTTCACGGAGACGATAACTTCCAGTGATCATTGTATCTGAAATCGTGTTTCGGTTTGCAAGTAGTTCATCGGCATACCGAACTGCTGGCTCCACAACGCCGATTCGATACTGAAGGGTCGCGCGTTGTCGTGTCCAATGCCCGGAAGAACCGGATCCTTCATTTCTGCTCTTAATCAATTCGACGTCGTAGTTTGCTTGAGGTATTGTCTTATCAGCAAGGCGACCCGATAGTGAATAACGCTTGGAAGAAAAAAGTTCACCGCGCTTGATCCAGCCGATTCCGCCATCGATAGCAATCTGTTCAATCGGTTGGTATGTCATCAGTCCTTCGCGGATCTCTTCATCAGTCGACGATGAATCCGCGACATTCCACTTACGATTGAATTCTACATCGTTCGTTCGGTCAAGCGCGACAAATCTACTGTTCACATATCGTTCCTTCATGCTAAGATTAAGCGAACCGATATTGTTCCCGCCGATGCGAATGTTTTTGGGGGAGAATTGCATGCTGAACTTCACCGCAGATCCTGTATGAAGGTCATCATCAAGAACGGAGAAACGATTCGGGTCAAAGTTTGTCAGCGCGTATTCACCCATGATCTTAACGTTCTCCCAAACCTGACCGGTGATGTCAAAATCCGTCAAGGTATGGGACTGAGGCAGAGGCAAAAAGCGGATAGGGTCGTAACTTCCCTGGTAAAGCCCAATAAACTGATACTGCCCCACGGAAACTTTTTTGTAACTTCCCCTACCGACCAAGCTAAACGTAACCGAGTAAATTGCCCGCAGTGTATCTTCAGGCGTGTACCGATAGATAGTGATTGTGCTATCTCCTCCCGTTGCCAACACTACGGTTGTATCCACTCGGATGTATTGACCTTTACCCGGTCCGACTACCTCTACACCCGACCGCGAGGCTTTCGACGCATCATCGCCCGCGTTCTGCAGTATAACCTTATCCGAATCCGCAATAGCAACATCGATTGGTGAATTCTCATCATCATTTTCTCGCACAACTGTCGCGTTGAACAACCATTGATTGTTGAAGAAACTTGTTCCAGATTTCGCCGCGAGAAGACTACGAGTGAACCGGCGGTCGGAATATTCGAAATCGACCGTGATACGCGAGCCGCGTGAAATAAGCCGCCGGGGAGTAAATGTTACTTCTGCATTTGCATAATCGATCGTGTAGTCGCTATTCTCGCCGCGTACCATCTTTTCACCGTTGACATAAACACGCTCAGTTCCTGCGATGACAATGATCGTCCGAGTATTACTCTGACCAGCCAACCGATAGGGACCCTGAACGCCATCAAGTCCTTCAAACTGGTTAGTTGCAAATTTTCCCCTTGTCACCGCGCCGGAGATCAGGAATTCACCCTGTACATCACCCGCACGATAACTCGCAAGTCCCTGTGCCCCCTGAAGTTTCCGGTTCAATCGACCGAATTCATTTCCTGAGAGGCTGAGGTTGAAGTCTCCCATTGTTGCACGCACATGCTCGCCTCGAAGTTCGATAAATACCTTGTCAATCTCCTGCAATGTCTGCGTTGTCCCTTCGGGTTGGATAGGAGAATTTTCGTCGGTGAGCGCTGCAACAAGTTCGAGATCGTTGGTGAGGTTGCCAGACATTTGCATCCGAAAGCCCGAGTTGAGCGAGAGATCACGGTTGGTGGCAATCGTGAATCCACGCACCAAGCTTCCACTCTTTTGAAGATTCGCGCCGAAAAGATCATCAAGAGAAAATTTCGACGGCGGTTTTGAAACCTTGATCACTTCCCCCGATGCCGTGTCGACCCGAGTTACAGGTTCTCGATGTTGATATTTCCCTTTGAAGCCAAACGGTAGCGATCGATAGTGAACACGGAGTATATGAGGAAGGGTGTCAACCAAATACATCGACAGCATCTCTCGGCTGAAAGTGAGGAAACCTATTCGCGTTTCTAAAATATACTCGTTCTGGGGAATGAGTCGAGCCGAATCCAAGAAGACAGAGTCTGAACCGGCAAGAATAAATTGATGTGGAAGCGTGAATGAAGTATCACCGCCTCTAGTCAAGGTAAATTGCACCTGGTGAGATGGACCTGCACGGAGGTTAACGGCTTGTTGGGCACGAACGCGTATACCGCTACCTGCGACGACGAATCCAAGAAGACATCCAAGAAGGAAAATAAGACAGATGGACCGCATCCAATCAGAAGAATGTGAAAGCGAATTAATAGAACTGTTCCATCAGTCTCCAGGAAGTGGGAAAGTCTTTTGATTATTGTAAGGAAATTCTGCCAGATATCCAAAGATCGTGGGTTACCTATTGATTTTATAACAGGTGTTTGCTATCTTGTGCATGAATGCCTATGCATCCTCATCCATCAATCACTGAAGGGCTTGTCGTACGATCTCAAAACCTCAAGTTCTTCAGCTTCGATGATTAACATGCCGCTCGTTCCATCATATATCGAGTCGCTCCAGCCTTATAAACCTGGCAAGCCTATTGAGGAAGTAAGGCGAGAATTAGGACTCGCGCGCGTCGTTAAACTCGCTTCGAATGAAAATCCGTTGGGACCATCACCCTTGGCAATGGAGGAAATAAAAAAGCATCTCGGAGAACTCCATTATTACCCCAATGGCGGTTATGATCTTCGTCTCGTGCTGGCAGAGAAATTTAATTTAAAGGTTGCCAACGTGATTGTTGGAAGCGGATCAGAAGGGATCATGTCGAACATCATTCGGACGTTCCTCTGCGATGACGATGAAGTCCTCACAACGGAATCGGCATTTATTGGGTTCCAGGTGCTTGCCCGATCGCGCGGAGTTACGTACCGAACCGTTCCTTATCGCGATTGGCATTACGATCTTCCAGCACTCGCGCGTCAAATCAACGGGCACACCAAAATCATTTATCTTGCCAATCCCAACAATCCGACAGGAACGATATTTACAAAGCAGGAGTTCGACGAGTTCTACAAAAAAGTTCCTGAGCGAGTGCTTATTATTCTAGATGAAGCATACTTCGAGTATGCGCGGGATAACCCCATCTACCCCGACTCTATGTATTATCGTTACGATAACGTCATCACTCTCCGAACGTTCTCAAAGATTTATGGTCTCGCAGGCATTCGCATTGGTTACGGTTTTGCACACGATCGACTCATCGGAAATTTGCTGAAAGTCAAGCTTCCATTCGAGCCGAGCACGCTTGCGCAGGCTGCGGGTATTGGGGCGTTAAAGGATAAAGAATTCCTGCATCGATCGTTAGAAGTGAATGCTCAGGGCATGGATTATCTCAGTCAGGCGCTTCGTGAGCTTGAGATGAATGTCGTTCCCTCTGAAGCGAACTTCGTGATGATTGTCCGTGAGAGTGAGGACGATGTGAGCACGATCTATTCGGAGTTACTCAAGCAGGGAGTTATCGTCCGCCCGTTGAAAGCATTCGGACTTTCCAAGTGTCTCCGCATTACGGTCGGTACGGACGAGGAAAACAAAATGTTGATCCATGCACTGAAGAAGATATTGGTGAAATCACTTGCCTGAATTTGATAAGATTACATGACTGACGAGATCAAAAGAAAGAACTGATATAGAAGGAGATCGATTATGGCAAACGCAACTCAACCACAGACCAACGCAGCGGTCGAAAAAGACTATCTGCCAATCAACGGTACAGACTACATTGAGTTTTATGTCGGAAATGCTAAACAAAGCTCGTATTATTATCGCGCTGCCTTCGGGTTCAACCTTATAGCATATGCCGGACTTGAAACCGGCTTACGCGACAGAACTTCGTACGTGCTTCAACAGGACAAGATCCGTTTCGTTCTCACTACACCTCTTCAGCCGGAACAAGCTATTGCGGAACACATTAAGGTTCACGGCGACGGTGTCCGTGATATCGCACTGTGGGTTGACGACGCGGAGTCTGCGTATTTCGAGACGACAAAGCGGGGAGCTCGAGGCGTTATGGAACCGACTGTTTTTTCAGACGAGTTTGGCGTGATTAAGAAATCTTCCATCGCGATTTATGGGGATACAATCCATACGTTCGTCGAACGGAAAAACTATCGCGGCGCATTCATGCCGGGGTACAAAGCAACGCCAAAGGAAGATCCTATCTCTCGTCCGGTCGGACTAAAATATGTCGATCACTGCGTCGGCAATGTCGAGCTTGGTGGGATGAACAAGTGGGTTGAGTTCTACATGAATGTCATGGGCTTCCGCCTCTACCAACATTTTGACGACAAGGATATTTCCACCGAGTATTCTGCGCTGATGTCGAAGGTCATGGCAAATGGAAATGACAGGATTAAATTTCCGATCAACGAACCGGCAGCGGGCCGGCGCAAATCACAAATCGAAGAATACCTCGAGTATTACCGCTCTCCTGGTGTCCAGCATATTGCAATGGCGACAGACAATATTATCGAGACCGTCAGCAGGCTCACAGCGCAGGGCATAGAATTTCTCCGAGTACCCTCCACCTACTACGATGAGTTACAGAACCGTGTTGGAAAGATCGATGAGCCCATCGACACACTGAAGAACCTTGGCATCCTCGTCGACCGAGACGACGAAGGCTACATGCTTCAAATATTCACCAAGCCCGTTGAGGATCGACCTACGCTTTTCTTCGAATGCATCCAGCGCAAAGGCAGCCGAAGCTTTGGCAAGGGAAACTTCAAGGCATTGTTTGAGGCGATTGAGAGAGAGCAAGCAGACAGAGGAAATCTGTAGGATGAAATTCACAGCAGATGAAACGATGAACGAATTGACAACAGCATCCGTTAATCCATTTGAGCCAGAGGCTCATCAGCCTTTGGCTGAAATCTGCTATGAATAAATCCACTCACCACTCTATCGCTCACCGATGAAACTTTGCACAATGGAGTTCACAACCGCCCTCGGTAAACACCAACGCCTTGGCGCGGTAATGGAACAGGGTATCGTCGATCTTAACGCTGCCTGCGCATGGCATCTACTGAAAAAAGGTGAAGCGCAACCATTCCGCCTGGCGAACGCGCTTGTCCCATCAAACATGCTCAACTTTCTTCAGGGCGAGCTTACTTCAATGACATTCGCGAAGGCATCGCTTGATGACGTACAGCAAGAAATGAAATCCGGCACAACACCAGTCGGACTGAATGAAACAACGATTGTCTTCAACCGAAACGACGTTACGCTCAGAGCTCCGCTCCCTCGTCCAACATCCATGCGTGACTTTTACGCGTTCGAGCAGCACGTTAAGAAGGGATTCGAGAAACGCGGCGAGCAGATGCCGCCTGAGTGGTACGAGATGCCGGTTTACTACAAAGGCGCGCATTGGAGCATCATCGGTCCGGATGAAAACGTCCACTGGCCCTCATACACAGAAAAATTTGATTATGAACTGGAACTTGCTATCATTATCGGTAAGCAGGGCCGAAACATCCCTGAAACTAAAGCACGAGAGTACATCGCCGGCTTCACCATTATGAACGACTTCAGCGCACGGGATATGCAGCGGAAGGAAATGAAAGTCCGCCTCGGTCCCGCTAAGGGTAAAGATTTTGCAACTGCCATCGGTCCTGTGCTTGTTACTACTGACGAAATCGGCGATCCGTACAAGCTCAAGATGACAGCAAAAATCAACGGTGAAGTTTGGTCTGAAGGAAACTCGCACAGCATCTACCATTCATTTGAAAAGATGATCGCGTTCGCCTCGCAGGATGAGACTCTCTACCCAGGCGATCTGATCGGCTCGGGAACCGTCGGCACCGGCTGTGGGCTGGAATTGGATCGATGGGTCAAGCCAGGAGATCTGATGGAACTTGAAATCGAAAAAATCGGAGTGTTGAGAAATAAAGTTGTCAGAGGTTAAGATGCATGTCAGATATTCGACAGTGGATGTTCGATGAACACACCTTATCTAATATCTTTTCTTACTTTTGAATTTTTCACTTTGCATTGACCCAGATCGTCTAACGCCGAACCATCAACAGTAAACTAAGACTTCCTATAACAACAGATATGAAATCTCAACACTAAGATTGGAGAGAGAATCATGTATCCACTGCAAAAGGGTAAGACTGCCAAACAAGCACACGTTGGACTTCCGAACGGAACCTTCGAGGAAGAACACGGACGAAAAGGTTTCTACGGAAAATCAGCTCATCTTTACCACGTCCATCCACCGACAGGATGGATTCGTTTCGAAGGAAAGTTGAGACCCCACTGCATCGATTGCAACAAGCTCCAGCCTACGGATTTCAAGGATGCGAAAGGCTCGCCGGTTGCGTTCCTTGGCAATAATGACGTGAAGTTGTATGTGTCTCGTCGCTCGGAACCGATGCCGTTCTATTGCCGAAACGCCGATGGTGATGAATTATACTTCATTCATCGCGGAGAGGGAACGATCGAGACGGATTTCGGTCCGTTGGATTTCGAGAAAGGTGATTACATCAATATCCCACGTGCAGTGACCTACCGTATCGTACCGAGGACGAAGGACAATTTCTTGCTTATCATTCAATCGAAAACAGAATTCGAACAGCCAGAAAAAGGGCTTATTGGTCAACATGCATTGTACGATCCGGCAGTAATCACGACACCGGAACCGAAACCGATTCTTGACGACCATAAGGAATGGGAAGTTCGTATCAAGGTCGATGATGAATTCTCATCCATCTTCTATCCATTCAACCCAATTGATGTTGTTGGGTGGAAAGGCGATCTCACCGTATGGAAGCTCAACATGCGCGACATCCGTCCGATTATGAGTCCGCGAGCACATCTCCCTCCAAGCGCGCACACAACGTTTGTCACGCAGGGGGCGGTGGTCTGCAGTTTCTTGCCGCGTCCGCTTGAGGAAGATCCTGAAGCAATAAAAGTCCCCTTTTTCCACCGCAACACAGATTACGATGAGTTCATCTTCTACCACGACGGGAATTTTTTCAGCAAGGACAATATTGGCGCGGGCATGGTCACGCTTCATCCGCGAGGCATCCATCACGGTCCTCATCCAAAAGCGTTGAAGAATCAGGCGACGAAGACGCACACTGATGAATATGCGGTGATGCTGGACGGCTTGAATCCTATCAATGTTCTTCCTGCCGGCGAAGCCGCCGAGTGGAAAGAGTATTGGAAGAGCTGGGCGGAAAAATGAAAACCGATATGCGATATGTGACATGAGATGTGAGCTCATCGAAGGGAGGAATTATGGAGAAGGGATATGAAAAACTGGATATTTACAAGCTCTCTGAAGAACTGGCAATAGAGATTCATAAGATATCGCTTTCGTTGCCGAAGTTCAAGATGTATGAGGAAGGGAGTCAGATTCGTCGCTCTGCAAAATCAATCCCGTCGAATATTGTCGAAGGGTACTGCTTACGAAGACATAAGAATGAATATCTCCAATATCTGCACCGTGCCTTTGGCTCTTGTGAGGAAACGTCGCTCCATCTCCGAATTCTGTTTGAAACAAAATCATTGGCCGATCAGAAAGCCTACGATGACCTTGTTGAACGGTACGATCACCTCAGCAAGATGTTGTTTCGTTTCATCGAGGCGGTATCATCCGACCACATGCCCCCCGCCTATGTGAAAGACCAAACTATTGAATACGAAACTTAAGTATTTTTCTGCGCACATCTCAGTACGCATATCTCACATCGAGAATCCAACATCGGACATCGAGCATCCAGCATCCCACATCGCATATCTACCATCAAATAAAGGATTCACAAGCCTTGACCATTGACCCCAAAGATTACGACTACAGCAACATCTATAAACTCATGATCGGTTCGATTGTTCCCCGACCGATCGCGTTTGTCTCGACCGTGAGTAGGGATGGGATTCGGAACCTCGCTCCGTTCAGTTTCTTTAACGGAGTATGTTCGAATCCGCCGATCGTGTTATTCTCGACCGTCATTCGAAAAGACGGTGGGCACAAAGACACCCTGAACAATGTCGAGGCAACGAAAGAGTTTGTCATAAATATCGTCTCCGAGGATTTTGGTGAAGAGATGAATATATGCTCGTTCGACTTTCCTCCGGATGTGGATGAGTTTAAAGAATCTGGTTTAACACCCATTCCCAGCGATCTCGTAAAGGCGCCGCGCGTCCAGGAATCGCGCATCCAAATGGAGTGTAAACTTGTCCAGATTATTCATTTCGGTCAAGGACCCGGCGGTGGGAGTACCGTCTTCGGTGAAGTGGTTCGGTTTCACATTCAAGACCAGCTGCTTGACAATTTCAAGATCGACCCTGACAAGCTGCAGGCGATCGGACGTATGGGCGGACCGACGTACACTCGCACGATGGATCGATTCGACTTAGTCAGACCGAAAGCGGGCGAACTAAAGAACGTGTGAAACCTTGGCAACGTGATAGGAGCAAAAGCCTGTGAACACTTCCGTGAGGATCAGACTGATCAGTTTAGGAGATTCGTAGTGACTCTTGCGCGTTCCGTCGAAGGGATTTGTCAATTTAGAAAAAGAACGGACACGATTTAGAATCAAGATAGAATCGGCCAATCCACCTGCCTTGGGATGAATGATACCCCATTCTTCTCACATATGTTCTTGACATTTCTCCCCTTATCCGTTACATTATCACAAGATTGAACGTGAGTTACAATATTCATCACGAAAGTATTGCCTGATCCTTGTTCAATAAAACAATAAATTGGAGCTCGACAGGCTTCAGTGGAATACTCAACGGGCTAAATGAACGCCAGTAATTCAGAAGAGGGGAAACTTTAGAGTAAATGACGCGACTGTTCTCGCCCTCGAGCACCCCACAACATCGCGTCCGTATTGCCATCGTTTTGGCTGCGGTTGCGTTATATGTCCTAGCATTCAAACCTCTGTATGCTGTTATAGGTAACGAAACTACTGTCCTCACTATACTCCTCTCTGCACTTTCTGGATGGCTGTTCGGGCGCCGCCTTGGGATTTATGCGGCTATCGCGACCATTCCAATAAACATCTTTCTCTACCGTCAAGTCGGCATCATTAGTCTCACGACCATGCTAAGTCCGATACCGACGTACATTGCTTCAATTGTTGTCGGCTGGGTTTCCGGATGGATGAGCGACTTGGTGAGAACATTGAAGCAACAGGCAAACGAACTTGATAGAGGGCGTGAAGCGTTCCAAGAGGAAATTGGCAAGAACCGACCCGTAGAAACCCAACTGAGACAATCCAAACAACAATACGAACCTTTATTGGGGAATAGTCCATACCCGATCTGGGTCATTGATCCGCGGACCCTAAAGTTCCTCTCCGTGAACGACGCAGCAACTCAATTCTTTGGATACTCAGAGAAAGAATTCTTGTCGATGACCCTCAAAGATCTGTACCCGGCCGAAGTTATTCCAATCCTTCTTGATGAGATAAAATCCGAAACATCGATTCGTAAGAATACGGGGACGTGGAGTCACCGGAAGAAAGACGGAACAATCATTGATGTGAACATTATAGTGCATTCCTTAATGCTTGGGGACAACCCCGTCCGAATAGTCCTCGCGCTTGATGGCACTGAGCGAAACCGCGCCGAAGAAGCATTACGAGCGTCCGAGGCTGAATTGCGTGCTCTTTTCACATCGATGAACGTCCTGATTCTCGTGCTCGACGCCTCCGGACGATATCTAAAGATTGCCTCCACAAACCCTTCACTCCTCTACAGACCATCGGATGAACTCATGGGCAAACGACTACACGACGTATTTCCCCATGAGCAGGCTGATTTCTTTCTCAGCCATATTCAACGCACCCTCGAAACGCGGGAGACAGTAAATTTTGAATACGATCTGAGAATTGCAGGTCGAGATTTGTGGTTTTCAAGCACTATTTCGCCATTGACGGACACCTCCGTCATCTGGGTTGCTCGAGATATCACAGAACGAAAACAATCGGAGAGCGCTCTTCGGGAGAGCGAAGCGAGGTTTCGAGCGCTGACAGACTCCACTGCCTCCGCGATCTTCATCTACCAGAGCGACAAGATTCGCTATGTAAACCACACAGTGGAGACCCTCACGGGATATTCGCGCAATGAATTATCAGGGATAAAGTTTTGGGATCTTGTCCATCCCGACTTTCGGGACCTGGTGCGCGAACGCGGTTTGGCGCGCCAACGCGGTGAGTCCGTCCCCCCCCGATATGAATTCAAAATGATCACAAAAACTGGTGAAGAACGTTGGCTGGATTTCACCGCAGGGATAATCGAATACGATGGAACGCCAGCCCTCGTCGGGACAGCGTTCGATATCACTGATCGGAAGCGATCGGAAGAAATCCAGAGTGCCGTCTACCGTATTTCTCAAACCGCTGACATTGCTGTTAACCTAGATGATCTCTTCAGATTGATTCACGGAATCATTCAAGAAGTGATGCCGGCGCAGAATTTTTATATCGCGCTCTATGATGAACAGGAAGACGTGGTGAGTTTTCCGTATTTTGTCGACGAGGTTGATGAACCTTCCCCCCCTCATAAGCTGGGCAGAGGACTCACGGAATATGTCTTGCGCACAGGAAAATCTCTGCTCTGTGACGAAGCGATGGATAGGGAGCTGTTGCGTCGAGGCGAGGTTGAACTTGTTGGCGTTTCCTCCCCCGTCTGGCTCGGTGTTCCTCTCATCATTGAAGAGAAACCGATCGGCGTGATGGTGGTTCAACACTACTCGGATGAAAAGGCATACGGAGCGTCAGAACAACAAATTCTCGAGTTCGTCTCCTCCCAGGTCGCGAAAGCCATCGATCGCAAGCGCAGGCAAGAGGCTCTGGCAATACAACAATCATACTTTCAGCACCTCTTCGAGAACTCTCCTGCGGGGATTGTCATCATGAACGAGGCCGATCTTGTCATCAATGTGAACAAAGCCTTTGAACATATCTTTCAATACACCATTGACGAAATACGAGGAGTAAACCTGAACGAACTCATCGTTCCCGAATCATATCTCGAAGAGGCTTTCGAGCTGTCGATGAAGCCGCAACAACGCCAGATTACTCAACGGGAGACGGTGAGGAAGCGAAGAGATGGAACATTGGTTAATGTGAGCTTCACAGGGTATCCGATCGTGCTCGAAAACGAACTTGTCGGCATCACGGGAATGTATATCGACATCACTGAACGAACGCAACTTGAAGATCAACTTCGACAAGCGCAAAAATTGGAGAGCCTCGGTACGTTGGCTGGCGGGATCGCACACGATTTCAATAATATTCTTGGTATTATTCTGGGTCACGCATCTATCCTTAGTAGTGCGAAGCAGGACCCAATGAAGTTGTCGCATAGCATCGACGTCATCGCCAAAGCTTCGGAGCGCGGTGCTGGGTTAGTGCGACAATTGCTGACATTCGCGCGAAAAACAGATGTGTTATTGGAATCAGTCCGTGTGAATGATACCGTGAACGAAGTGGTGAATCTCTTGAGGCAAACTTTTCCAAAAACGATCGCCATTACGGTTCAGCTCGAGGACCGTCTCCCCTCCATTATTGCCGACGCCAATCAACTTCACCAGGTGTTGCTTAACCTTAGCGTCAATGCCCGAGATGCGATGCCATCCGGTGGAACGCTTCAAATGACAACGGCACTGATTGCCGGCAGCGTCGTCCGTACAAAATACACTAAGGCCACCGATACAGAATATGTTCTCATTCAAGTAGCGGATTCGGGTGTAGGAATGGACGAGGCTACACGAAGTCGCGTCTTCGAGCCTTTTTTCACCACAAAAGAGTTGGGGAAAGGAACCGGTCTGGGATTGGCGAGTGTGTATGGAATTGTCGAGAGTCATAGTGCCTTCATCGATGTCGAAAGCGAACTAAGACGAGGTACATCCTTTAACCTCTACTTCCCCGTCCATCCTCGTGGTATGACGATACCGGAAATGAAAGAAGTAGTGCGGGAGGAGATCCCCGGTGGCAATGAAACGATTCTGGTCGTTGAGGATGAGGAGATGCTGCAGGAATTAGTGAAATCGATCCTTTCACGAAAGGGGTACGAGACCCTCATTGCTGGAGATGGAGAAGCAGCGGTGTCTCTCTATGTCCAGAAACACCATGAAATTGCTGCCGTTCTCTCGGATCTGGGGCTGCCTAAACTAGGAGGAAGAGATGTGTTCCTCAGACTGAAAGAAACCAATCCTGCAGTTAAGGTGATCATCGCCAGCGGATACATGGAGCCAACAATCAAGAACGAAATGTTCAAGGCTGGCGTAAAGGGTTTCATCCAGAAACCATACGTGCCTGATGAAATCTTGAAAAAGATTCGACACGTATTGGATCAGCATAATGCATAATACCTGCTCGCTGCACACTGCCTACGTTGAGACAAAACAGTAGCATGACAGATCTTTCTGAAGAAACAGAATCAAACATTTTTAAAGCGCGAACCGTAGGCAAGATTGCCCCTACCGACTATCAAGTACCGCATCAAAACATCGGCGAGCTCCTTCGAGTGCAGGCAAACAGATATGGCAGGAAACCCTGGATAATTTTCTATTCGGATGAGAAGGGGCGGACGGAATACTCATATCAAGAATTCTATGAACTCGTTTGCAAGACGGCGAATTTCCTGTTGAACCAAGGGATCACTCGGGGAGATCGAATCGCGACTGTATCGTTCAATCATTCCGATACTGTTATCCAGTATTTCGCAGCATGGATGATCGGCGCTGTGGTTGTTCCCATCAATGTCGGGGAGGATGACAAACGCATTGGATATATTCTCAAGAACTCAGAATCGAAGCTGGTGTTTGTTCGAGAACAGTTTGTCCAGCGAGTGGAGAAGATTTTTGTGGAAACCCCATCAGTGAAGACGATCGTCAGGGTCGGCGCGCTCTCTCCATCGACTTCTACACCTTCGGCGGATTCGGTCAGGATGACGGCTGGCAAAGCATGGAAGCATCTTGACTTTTACATGTCGATCCAAAATCACCAATCCGAAATTTGCCATCTCCCAGACGCCTCCCTCGAAGATGAAGCGCTGATTGTGTACACGTCCGGGACAACAGGGTTGCCGAAAGGGGTTATGCTCACCCAGTATAATCTTCTCATCGACGCAAAAGCGATCACCGAATGGCACCAAATGACGCCCAACCAACGTATGATGTGCGTCCTCCCCATCCATCATGTGAATGGAACGATAGTCACGCTGATGACGCCACTCTATTACGGCGGAAGTGTTGTGTTGAATCAGAAGTTTCACTCCAGCAAATTCTTCGAGCGTATCACAAACGAGAACGTCCACGTTGTCAGCGTCGTTCCGACGCTTCTCCAATTTCTTCTTCACGAGAAGCCCGACATGTCAAACTACGATATTTCCCAGCTTCGGCATATTATCTGCGGTGCAGGTCCACTCACAGTCGATCTTGCGATGAGGTTCGAGGAACATTTTCACATCCCGATCGTGCACGGGTACGGTCTTTCCGAAACAACGTGTTATTCTTGCTTTCTCCCTCTAGATTTGTCGGCAAAAGAACATCAGCGCTGGCTTTCGGAGTTCGGTTTCCCGTCGATTGGAGTTCCGATCCCTCCGAATGAGATGGCGATCCATGACGATTCAGGACATCCCCTACCGGAAGGAACCAGAGGCGAAATCGTCATCCGCGGACATAATATTATGAAATGTTACTACGCGAATCCTGAAGCGAATGAGAGCACGTTTGCCCACGGCTGGTTCCGAAGTGGCGATGAGGGATTTTACAAAATGGATGCAAACGGAAGAGCCTTTTTCTTCATCACCGGTCGGATCAAAGAGTTGATCATCAGAGGTGGAACCAATATCTCACCCTTCGAGATCGACGAAGTATTGATGAATATGCCTGGCGTGAACGCAGGACTGGCAGTCGGATTCGAAAATGACTGGTACGGGGAAGAAGTGGGCGCGTACGTCCAACTCGGAGATGGAATTGTTCTGGGTGAAGATGACGTGATCAGCCATTGTAGAAAGTTTTTCTCGTTCCAGAAAAGTCCGAAGGTGGTGCTTTTCGGAAATGACATCCCGGTGACATCGACTGGCAAGTACCAGAGGAATAAACTCAAGCCTCTCTTTGAACGATGGAAGAGAGTCCAGTTCACAGAGAGAGCGCGTGCATAAAACAAAAGCACCACATGTGACAAGTGTGGTGCCAAAAGAATTTCTGGGGAGAGGCGGAGCTAAAAGATGAACGTTCCTAAGAAAATTCCACCGTTGAACATGAACCCCTTACCACTCACCCTATCAGGAACGCCGACAAGTTCATATTTATCATCGAGCTTCCAATTATTTCCTGCCATACCCAAATAGCTCACGCCAGCACGTAGACCCAGCCAGCGAAGGACGGCGTACTCCACATTCACTGATGGTTGATAGACAAAAAATGATCCGGACAAAGTCCGTGAGTATTCATTCGTCGATCCGACAACATCGCCGAACCCGCTCCACAAATCGCTCCATACTTTTGGTGCACCTTGGTCGCGTGTCATCTTGATCGTTGTGCCACCGCCCCCAAGAAGAACCCCACATGCAACATCTAAACGAGGTATCACCGGGATGACGTAATCAATCGTTACACCGCCGAAACCAACAGAGAGTTCGACATCACGCCTGGTTTTGGTCGAAAGATCGAGCGATTTTGATTTGATTGTCCCACTGCCACCGATTCCACCAATCCTGAGATTTGGAATAACAAGAATGTATCCGTACCCTTGACCGCCGACTAACAGCATCGGACCCTTCTCGAATTCTGCGGCATTCGAGTTTCGCAATACTTCGTTAATCGGATCGAGATCAAGGAATAATAAGTTCTGTGTGAAGCCTCCTGCGCCACCAATTTTTGCTTGCGTGTGTCGTCTCGGTGGAAGTGGTTCCTCCTCATCTTCTTGTGCAAGAGCCGGCATCTCCAAAACAAACAACGTACATAGGATTAAGAGTAACCGATACATAATTTTCTCTCCTGGTGATTGGATTGACATCAAAAATCTCTGCCAATGTAGGAAAATATTCGTAGACTTACAAGGAATTGGTGGAAAGGGCAATGAAAGAGCCAAGCTCACAAGAGAAAAAGCCTGGCTCTTTCGAACTAAACACCATTACGGGATTATTTCATCAAGACCATCTTCTTGACAGAAGTGTACACACCTGCCTGCATGTGGTAGAAGTAGATTCCACTCGGCAATTTACTCGCATCAAACTCCACCGACTTATAGCCCGCCGATTTAACCTCATCGACTAATGTTGCCACCTCACGACCGAGCAGATCGTAGACTTTGATGCTCACTTTGGCATCTTCTGCCAGAGTATACTTAATGATGGTTGTCGGGTTAAACGGGTTAGGAAGAGTACCAATCAGTCTGGTTTCTGTCGGCGTCGGCAGTGGTTCAGTCTCCAGTGTGGGATTAAACGCTTGCTTTGTTGGATCACCTCCCGTACCAGAATTGACATTGACCTTGTTCGATGCGCTCGATAGCTGGTCGAAATTGTCAACTGCCTTCACGTAGTAGAAGTAGGTCGTGCTGGAAGTGAGTTGCTGCCCTGTCTTGTGAAAAACCGTAACCTCGTTGTCTGTTACAGCGAGCCCGCTTCCCGAATATATCACTAAGCCGGCACCATTACAATCACCTTCGCTCCATGGACAAGAATACCTGTAAAGTTTATAGCTCACTGCCCCGCTGCTTGCCGTCCAACTGAAAGAAGGATGAGCGTCGGGCGTGGTGCAGTTGGAACAAGACAGAACGGGTGCCGCGGGAGGATTAGGAGTTGGCGCCGAAGGTGGCTGCACCGATGAAGGAGGAAGTGGTCCGTCAAGTGACGATGAACTGTTTAAGACAATCGAGCCATTGTTCCGTACCTTCACCCAAAACGCCCTGCCTGGTTTCAGTGTATCGACAACGGCATAGCCAGTCGGCAGGTATGTGAAAAAGCCAGAGACGATATTGGCTGTGTCGATCTTACGAACTGCTAAGGGCTGAGACAGAGACCCGATCATATTCCAGCCGGCAGTGACAGGAACGGTAAGAGAAAAGACCGGTTTTCCCGTGTAG
>JACOSX010000102.1 GCA_016178625.1 Ignavibacteria bacterium | reverse complement strand
TTCACGGCGGACTCGCGAGGAAAGATCACGATCGGTATTGGACCGACGGTTACCGTGCCGGCAAGCGCACTCTCAGGTGATGAATACGCTGGTGCGATCTTGTGCACGACGACCCGCGTGGGCGGCAATGACACCACGCTCTCCACCGTAACAGCGATCAGTTTCACTATAGGGTGCCAAGAATTAAGTGCTCAGAACATCAATGGACATGTGGATGGTCTCGCGATCGGTCATGTGTACACGCTCGATCCCATGAGCGAGCTAATATTCCCGATCATCAATGGCAGTGAGCGTGGATCTCCTATCGGATTCAATATCATCGCGGACCCGGGGCAGGAGATTCTCCTTCACCTGACACTGCCTCAACATCTCATCCGCGAACATGGCGACTCGCTTCCCTGCGCGTTCAGCAAATCGAGTCTTGTCCGCCTCGAGGATAGTCTTCTCGTGGATCCAGATCTTCCTCACGTCTTCAACTCGGGCACCGGTGGTAGCGTCAAGCTGCGATTAGGTATGAGTATTACTGTTCCAAAGAATGCAAGAGGAGGAACGTATTCAGATTCAGTGCTGTGGATGGTGTTATATACCGGGTCACCAGCGAAGAGCGCTGGGTTGAGAAATAGCTGCTCTACTGAATCAGCAGGATACACGGTGTACACTGTCCGTATCGTCACTCCCTTACCAGAGGAATATGCCCTCTATCAGAACTACCCAAACCCCTTCAACTCCACCACAACAATTCGGTACAACTTGCCAGACCCATCTATGATCTCGTTGAAGGTCTATGATCTTCTTGGACGCGAAGTTGCTACACTTGTATCTGGCTTCCAGCAAGCAGGCGAGTTGCGCACAATCTGGGATGCGCATGAAGCATCGAGTGGGGTCTATCTCTACCGCTTTCGGACGGCAAGCTTCTCCGACACACGCAAGCTCATTATCTCCAGGTAGGCTATGAAAAATCGGCTTACACTAATAATGTGTATGGTTTTGGGTCTCACCAGCGAGGTTGCAAGTCAGACCCTCACTGGTACGCCCAGCGATATCACCGATATCTTCCAGGGTGTTCACTACAGAGTTGACCCAAACCCAGCATCGTCCTCTCCCATCACTCCCGCTGACAATGGTGAGGCGGTAACCCCTATGGTCTTTGAACTGGCATCAGATTCAGGATCTCAATGGACTTTCACTTTCCTCATGCCGGACTCCCTCTTTGGTACCATCGGGTATATTCCCTGTACGTATGACGATTCCAGTGGCTACCATGTGCAGCGGCAGAATTATTGGAATGCAAGCCGGCCAAGGATATTCACTGCAGACTCTCTTGGAAAAATCACCATTGGCGTGGCACCATCATTCACCGTTCCGGTCAGCGCATTGTTAGGTGATACCTATGCGAACCTTGTGATTTGCCTCGCCACCCGGATGAAGGACGGCTTCACGCTGATCGACACAACCTATCTCACGGTGACGCCAGCCGGATCATGCGGCAGCTGCCCTCCTTACAACGTCGATTGCGATGTGACACACGTCGTCCGCGGCCTGCGCTACGATGTCGTGTTTGATGCAGCCCGTGGTGCAAGCGTTATCTCTCCCGCCGACAATGGTGAGGCAACAACCGATCTCGGAGCCGATCTTGCGGCGGATCCAGGGCAGAATCTCGTCGTCAAGTTCACATTGCCAACCTACGTGACAGGCACAGCCGGAACGATCCCGATTTCTTTTGGGGCATCCGCGGGCGTGCGTATTGAGGATGGCACGTTCTTTGACCCAAAGGTAGCAAACAAGTTCAGTACCAGTACTCGTGGGGCTATTTCGTTGCGCCTCGGTTTCTCCTTCACAGTTCCTTACAATGCTCTGATAGGAGACACCTACGCTGGTACCGTGCTTTGTACCGTTTCCTACGACGGTTCGCCGGGAGCGGCCAACTCAGCACAGGATTCGGGAATCACATCTGCATCGAGCGTCGCAGCAATTACTGTTACGGTTTCCGAAGATATCATCCCCCGACAGTTTTCGCTCCATCAAAATTTCCCCAATCCTTTCAATTCCACAACCACAATACGGTATGATCTTCCAGAGTTGAGTTCGGTCAGCCTGAAAATCTACAACCCGCTTGGACAAGAGATCGCCACCCTCCTCAGCGGCGCGGCATCTGCAGGTACATACGTCGCCCACTGGCAAGCCGATGCGTTTCCGAGTGGTGTGTATTTCTACCGGATCAAAGCGGGAAGTTTCATTCAGGTAAAGAAGATGATCCTTACACGATAGAGGCATCCGAGAGCATTTTTCTTCAATTGATTTTCACTCCATTTTTCACTTTATTGCCATTCCGACTGAACTTAGCGAACGACGTGCTGCTAAGTTCATTGTCGGAATGAGCATCCCGCCTTTTTTTGGCGGGATCTGAATTCCTCCCCTGAATGTTGTCGGACTCGAAACGTACTAAAACGAATGTCAACGCCACTCATGCGACAATATGGCCAGATGAAAGCGAAGTATCCGGATACGATACTGCTCTTCCGGCTCGGAGATTTCTATGAAACATTTGAAGAGGACGCAAAGATCACTTCGAAGGTTCTGGGTATCACGTTGACGAAACGCGGGAACGGCTCGGCAAATGACATCCCACTTGCCGGTTTCCCTTTTCATGCTCTCGAGTCGTACATGCCAAAGCTGCTCAAGGCAGGGTATCGAGTTGCAGTTTGCGAACAACTCGAAGACCCGAAATTTGCCAAAGGCATTGTGAAGCGCGACGTCATCGAAGTCGTCACGCCGGGAGTCTCTTTCTCAGACAAAGTCCTCGAACAGAAGCAGAACAATTACCTCATGGCGGTCGTCCTCCCACAGCATCTTGCCACGGGCGACGACACCATCGGCATTGCGTTCATCGACGCATCGACGGGCGAATTCCTCGTCAGCGAAATTCTCCTCAAGCAACTCGCTGAACAAGTCGGGACACTCTCCCCTTCCGAGATTCTCGTACAAAAACGAGACCGCGAAGTCATACAGGAAATCCTCAAGGAGCGATACAAGGGTATCTACTCTAAGCTCGATGACTGGATCTTTAATTTCGATTACGCATACGAATTACTCATCAATCATTTCAAGACCCAAACACTGAAAGGCTTTGGCGTTGAAGAGATGAGATTGGGGATCGTTGCTGCCGGAACGGTGATGAACTACCTTCAGGAGACACAGAAGGCAAACCTCCTACACATCCGGAAGCTTGCACCGCA
>JACOSX010000101.1 GCA_016178625.1 Ignavibacteria bacterium | reverse complement strand
TCGTCTGCGTAACATCAGTGAGTAAAACATGCTGGCACATTTCCAAAATAGTTACCGCGCTTCAAGCTCCCCCTTTTTTCTTAATTACACCAGCAGTTCAAAGTGTGCTCCTACGATTAAATCTTTAAGCCACATTCCCAAATTCCCCTCCTTCACGGTCAGTCAGAGAATGCAAGAATAGCTCGATCGCAGAGAGTTCCAGCAACTCTTTCGAGGGGGGGCTGATGACTGAGGGGTCATCGAAATGAGGATTATGGGATTTTCTTTCATCCATAATCCTCAAATATTTTCTTAACAGTTTCTTAACCCAACCATAACCTCAAAGTAACATTCCGTGATTATCTTAGGACAGCGTAAATAACAAGAGACCCCTCATCTCATCGGAGTATCTATGTACAAGTTCTTGATTCTATTAATTCTCATATGTGTTGGCGGCACAGTCATTGCCTTTGCCCAATCGGATAGCTCTAAGGTTCCAACCAAAGAAGAAGTTAGTGACCTCAAAGGCGCACTCGACGGTATGAATGAGACACTAAGCGCGATCTCAAGTACGGTCGACGCGTTAAAGAAAATCAAAATTTCCGGTTACATCCAGTCGCAGTACCAAATTGCGGATTCGGCTGGTATCTCGTCGTTTGCAGGCGGTGACTTCCCGAAGAATGTAGCCTCACGTTTCCAAGTCCGACGTGGGCGGTTCAAGATCAACTACGACAACGATCTCAGCCAGTACGTGCTAGAAGTTGATGTCACACAGAACGGTGTGGCAATCAAAGACGCATACATGTGGGTTAAAGAACCGTGGCTCAAAACGTTCGCTCTCACCACCGGTGCATTCTATCGTCCATTCGGATTTGAGGTTCTTCATTCACACAGTGTTATTGAATCTCCAGAGTTTGCACGCTCCATTCAAACTCTTTTCCCGGGTGAGCGAGATCTTGGAGCGCAGCTTGAGATAGCTCCTGAGACTGGACCGCTCAGCAACTTCAATCTCAAAGCCGGCGTCTTCAATGGCGTGCTTGTCAACGCAAACGAGAACGACCGTAATAAAGATTTCATCGGACGATTAGGGGTATCACTCCCGTTCGAAGAACAAAACGTTTCGATTGATGTCGGCATTTCGACGTATCTCGGAAAGGTTACAAACAACTCCAAGTACGTGTACGGCATCGACGAATCATCGGCGATCAAACAGTATCGAGTTGATTCTACTGCGACGAATGTTAACGGAAGATACGGGCGGACCTATTACGGAGCCGACCTTCAGTTATACGCGGATGTTCTTCCAATCGGGGGATCATCGTTGCGTGGAGAGTGCATTTTCGGCCAGCAGCCGGGCACGACGACCTCTAACAGCTTCTACAATGTTGGATCGACTGTCACGCCGCTCTACGTTCGTAACTTCATCGGATGGTATGCGATGTATATCCAGAACCTTGGTTTGAAGAACCAATTCGTGGTCAAGTACGACGTGCTGGATCCAAACACTGATGTTGATGCTTCTAACATTGGCGCGTCAGGCAGCAACCTTACCACGGGCGACATCAAATACTCTACACTTGGACTTGGCTGGATTTACCACTGGGATTCTAACATCAAGTTCACGGCATACTACGACATCGTGACAAACGAGAAGGTGAACCCCGTTGCCACCGGGGCACTGGCACCGTTTATCGATGATATCAAAGACAACGTGTTCACACTTCGTATGCAGTATAAGTTTTGACCCTCGCCCCCGTCCCCTCTCCCAAACTGGGAGAGGGGTGACTCGACGAAGTCGAGACGGGGTGAGGGTTTCACCAACAATCGCGAAAGGAAACAACAATGAAAAAAATAATTCTGTTACTTGCAGTACTTGCAACCTTCGGCTTCATGCAGCAAGGCGAGACGATCACTATGAAAGGTTCCGACACAATGGTGATTCTTGCACAACGGTGGGCAGAGGTGTACATGTCGAAACATCCCGGGACAGTGATTCAAGTGACGGGCGGAGGATCCGGCACCGGAATCTCTGCGCTCATCAATGGGACAACAGATATCTGTAACTCTTCACGCCCGATGAAAAAGACTGAAAAAGAAAAGCTGAGAATGCGGTTTAATTCGCTCGGCGTCGAGATCAAAGCTGCGAAAGATGGTCTTGCCGTCTATGTAAACGAAACGAATCCGGTTCAAGAACTGACCATTGCGCAAATCAAAGCCATCTACACTGGTAAGACAACAAACTGGAAAGATGTTTGTGGTCCGGACGCAAAAATTATTCTCTATGGACGCGAGAATAACTCCGGGACCTACGTCTACTTTAAGGACAACGTGCTCGAAGGAGATGATTATGTCTCTACAATGCAGAGCATGCCGGGAACGGCTGCAGTGGTCAATGCTGTAGCAAAAGACAAATATGGAATCGGCTACGGCGGGGTGGCGTATGCTCAGGGGATTAAAGTCGTGAAGGTAAAAAAGGATTCTAATGCTCCGGCGTACGAACCAAGCGAGGGAAATGTGAAGGCAGATAAATACCCGGTCTCACGGTTTCTCTACATGTACACTCGCAGCAGACCGACCGGTGCCGTTAAGGATTTCATTGACTGGACGCTGAGCAACGAGGGCCAAGAGATTGTCAAAGAAGTAAAGTACTTCCCTGTACGATAGAGCTGGGAAAGGAGTCCCGATGTATTGGCATACTCCCTCTCAATAAGGGGAAGAAAAATCCTGAGGCTGTCCAAAAAGCCCCTTCAATGTCACTTCGTTCAGAATGACGTCCTCTTCTTTTTGGACGACCACTGTCACGCAGTGACAGAGGGGTCATACCATAATGGTGAAGCCTATTGCTCGTAACGACCGTCAAAGGTCACCTCAAGCGACCAAAGACGGTGGTTTTCTAAGTTCATATAACCACGATGTCATTATGAAGCGTATCCTTTTCGTGTGCGTCGAAAACTCCAACCGCAGTCAGATGGCTGAGGCATTCGCACGAATGCACGTGGGTTCCAGCGCGAAAGTGTATAGTGCCGGTTCGCGACCGTCAGGGATCATCAATCCAAAAGCTATCGAAGCGATGCACGAGATTGGTTATGACCTCACCACTCACAAATCCAAATCACTCAACGACATTCCGGACATTGAGTACGATGCCGTCGTCACGATGGGATGTGGCGATGAATGCCCATTCGTGAGAGCGAAGCAACGAGAAGACTGGGACATCCCCGATCCAAAGAACCTGCCGTTCGATGAGTTAAGGAAAGTCAGAGACTTAGTTGGCGCCAAGATCATTGACCTTCTGACACGACTCGATATTCGGTAGCATACAAGCTTAAGCTGGGGTCTCACTCGTTTTCGAGCATCGAGATGTTTCGTCGAACTCTTTCTCTGTCAGATTCAACATGACAGTAAAGACTTTTGGGACAGCCCTACACTACCCAATATAAGCTTTCCGCGGGGGTCAAACTTAACAATTCCTTAACATAGATTTTACTCAATCTTAATACGTGTTAGCTATCTTGTTATCTGGTGTGTTAGAGAACTTGAATCATCGCCCCCCTCAATGAGCAAGCACGAATCATTCAATCTTGAAAAACATCAAGAGAAGGCTCCCATCATCAAGTTGCTTAGCACTCCCCTTCCATCATTCCACAAGAAGATGAAGGGCGGGGACGGGCATACATTCTTCCGCAAGCGGTTCAGACCGGGAGAATTGCTCGCAGAATATCTCATCAAGTCAATCTCGTTCCTCTCCTTTGCAGTGATCGTTCTCATTTTCATTTTCGTGTTCCGAGAAGCTTCACCGCTGTTCTTCCATAAAGAGCGTTCGGCAACGACGAGTGAAGAGCTTGAACAGGAAACCTACGGGGAAGAACCTGCCACACCATCGTCCACCGCCACAGCCAAAGAGGGGAAGAAAACACCTTTGGTTGAGGATGCCGACGAGGAAGGAGGAGCGACAATCCAAAATCTTTTAGGAACAGAATGGCAACCTGTTTCTTCGAAACCCAAGTACGGACTTTTACCACTGATGGTCGGAAGTTTTAAGGTGACAATCATCTCTGTTCTCATCGGCGGTCCGGTAGCGATTCTCGCCGCGCTCTTCACGGCATTCTTCGCGCCGGGGAGACTAAAACAATTTCTGAAACCGACCATTGAGTTTCTCTCAGGATTCCCTTCCGTTGTCATCGGATTCTTTGCGCTTGTAGAAATGGCTACTCTCTTCCAACATCTGTTCGGCACTCAATACCGCCTGAATGCGTTTGTCGGAGGAATTTCCCTCTCACTCGCTGTCATTCCCATCATCTACACAGTCACTGATGATGCGTTGGCTGCAATCCCAACATATCTGACGGAAGCAAGCTTAGCCCTCGGAGCAACGAAGTGGCAAACAGCGCTCTTCGTTGTTCTTCCTGCCGCGATACCCGGGGTGTTCGCAGCGATTCTCCTTGGCGTTGGAAGAGCATTTGGAGAAACGATGATCGTCTTGATGGCAACGGGGAACGCTGCATTGATGTCACTCAGTATGTTCGAGCCGGTCCGGACAATGTCCGCAACGATTGGGGCGGAAATGGCGGAGGTCGTCTTTGGCGACACACATTACAACGTATTGTTCCTTATCGGATCCATCCTGTTCATCTTTACATTCGCTTTGAATGCCGTGGCAGAGTTTTACGTTCGTGCGCGCCTGCTGAAACGTTTTCGAGGTTCTTCATGAAAAACAAACTCATTGGCGGCTCAGTTGTTTTCATCTCGGCATGTTCTGCAGTGATGATTGTCCTCGTGATCGTCCTGCTGCTGCTGGAAATATTCATGGGCGGGAAAGAGAAACTCACACTGGATTTCTTGTTCAGCGCACCGACGGAAGGAATGACTGCGGGAGGAATACTCCCGGCGATTGTAGGAACAGCGTTGATGGTGTTGATGATGTCGATTGCCGGCGTACCAGTCGGAACCATCACGGCAATGTATCTCAGCGAGTACGCCAGCCAACGATCGATCTTTACACGCATGATTCGATTCGCGGTGAACACGCTCGCCGGTGTACCCGCAATCGTGTTCGGGTTATTTGGACTTGGATTCTTCGTGCAATTCGTCGGCGGTGGGATGGATAAAGTCCTTGGCGGCACCGAACTTCACTGGGGGCAGCCAAACCTTCTCTGGGCAAGCCTCACCATGGCACTCTTGACGCTGCCGGTTGTTATCGTTTCAGTTGAAGAGGCGCTTCGCTCTGTTCCGAAAGACTACCGAGAAGCAAGTCTTGCGCTCGGTGCGACAAAATTCCAGACGATTCGCAAAGTGGTATTGCCACATGCAAGCACAGGAATTCTCACCGGAACAATCTTGGCTGTCGGGCGAGGTGCCGGTGAAGTTGCGCCGATTCTGTTCACAGGTGTAGCGTATTTTTTGCCGCACCTGCCGCATTCGCTCTCTGACCAGTTCATGCAGCTCGGGTATCATCTCTATGTGATGTCAACACAATCTACGGATGTTGAAGCTACAAAGAGTATTCAGTATGCAAGCGCATTCGTTTTATTAATGTTAACATTTTCCCTCAACCTTACTGCTGTTGTCTTCCGGTACAACATGCGATCGAATCATGGATAGCCAACTCAGCGGAAGAGTCACAAAAATACAAACAAGAAATCTCAACCTGTCCTACGGAAAGAAACAGGCGCTCAAAGACATTTCCTTCAACATTCCTGAGAGACAAGTCACTGCACTCATCGGTCCCTCCGGGTGCGGCAAATCAACGTTCCTTCGCACACTCAATCGCATGAATGACCTGATTGACAACGTCAGTATCCAGGGCGATGTCGTCATCAGCGACGTGAACATCTACGATCCCGGCGTCGATGTTGTTGAGTTGAGGAAGAACGTGGGAATGATTTTTCAGAAATCCAATCCTTTTCCAAAGTCAATTTACGACAACGTCGCTTACGGACCTCGCATAAATGGAATCCACGACCGAAAAAGGTTAGACGAGATCGTCGAGCGAAGTTTGAAGCGATCTGCATTGTGGGATGAAGTGAAAGAGGATGTTACAAAGAGCGGCATTGCATTGTCCGGTGGTCAGCAACAACGCTTGTGCATTGCCCGTGCGCTTGCCGTTGATCCCGAAATTCTCCTTATGGACGAACCAGCAAGCGCGCTCGATCCGATTGCTACGGCAAAGATCGAGGAACTCATCTATGAATTGAAAGAGAGTTACACCATTGTGATCGTCACACATAATATGCAGCAAGCCGCGCGTGTGAGTGACTTCACCGCATTTTTCTATATGGGTGAACTCGTTGAATTCGATACCGCAAAAGCTCTCTTCACTACTCCCAAGAAAAAACAGACAGAAGATTACATCACAGGAAGGTTCGGTTAACAATGCCGCGACATTTTCAACAAGAACTTGAAAGCCTGAAAACCAATCTCATCAAGATGGGAAGTGTCGTCGAGGAAGCCATTGCTCTCTCCATCAAGGCGCTTAACCAGTACGACAAGGAATTAGCAAAGAAGGTGATCGATGGAGATGAACGGGTGAACTCGCTCGAAATTGAAATTGACAATGCCATTATTGATCTTCTTGCACTCCAACAGCCGGTCGCAGTCGATTTACGGTTCATCCTCGCGGCACAGAAAATCAACAATGATCTCGAACGCATTGGCGATCATGCGGTGAACATCGCAGAATCGGCGCGCGCACTTCTTACAGCGGAGGTTCAAGAACATGTTCTTGAAATCCCGAAGATGGCGGAGCTTGCTCAATCCATGCTGCGCAATGCACTCGATGGTTTCATCCATCAAGATGCACAACTCGGCAAAGCAGTCCTCGAACAAGACGATGCAATTGATGAACTCAACCGGATCATGGTCGCGCAAGTTGTGCAATTGATGAAGAGCGATCAGAAGACGATTGATGGAGGGTTAGAGCTGATTCGTATCAGCAGGAACCTCGAACGAGTAGCAGACCTTGCGACGAATATTGCCGAAGAGGTTATCTTCATTACCCAGGCAAGGGTCGTCAAGCATCATGCAGGAGAGAACGCCGACCAGCACCGCGGCAGGATTTCAAATGAACAGTGAAACAATCTTAAAAGAGACTGCACCGACGAGAGCCGAAGCGGGGATCGTTAATATCCACGCCATGATAATATTGCCGGCAACGCCCCATCGTACACCTGAGAGACGCTTCGTTGCACCCACACCCATGATGGCGCCGGTGATGGTATGAGTTGTACTGACCGGAATTCCTCCCCACGCGGTAAGAAGTAACGTAATCCCTCCAGCCGTCTCTGCGCAAAAACCGCTCGAAGGTTTAAGCTTGGTAATTTTTTGCCCCATTGTTTTCACAATTCTCCATCCGCCGAAGAGCGTACCGATGGCAATTGCAAAATGCGACATGAGGATAACCCAGAAAGGCACTTCAAATGTTTTCAGGACTCCAGCAGTCACGAGTAATCCGGTGATGACGCCCATCGTTTTCTGAGCATCGTTCGTTCCATGACCGAGACTGTACAGCGCAGCCGAAAGAAGCTGCAGCTTTCTAAACGCTCTGTTGATTTTTGCCGAAGGCTTGTTGTAAAACATCCACATGAGTGTAAGCATGAGCAAGAACCCCATGATCATTCCCATCAAAGGAGCGATGAAGATAAACACGATGGTCTTGGTCCAGCCGTTGAAGAGAATCGCCCCAAGCCCAGCCTTGGCGATCGCAGCGCCGGCGTAACCCCCGATGAGCGCATGCGAAGAACTTGTGGGTAAACCGTAATACCATGTAATGATGTTCCACGCAATCGCACCCATCAGTCCGGCCATGATCACATATTCGTTGACCACATTAATATCGACAAGCCCTTTACCGATCATCTTGGCAACGTGTGTTTCAAAGAAGAATGCCGCAATAAGGTTAAAGAACGCCGCCCATACCACAGCCTTGCGCGGAGTGAGAACCCGTGTCGAGACGACTGTCGCGATAGAGTTCGCTGAATCATGAAATCCATTAAGGAAATCAAAGATCAGTGCTATGAAGATGATAACGACAACAAGGGTCAACATGCGGGGGTCGCGCGATCAACCGTGCTTGATGAGGAGAGATTCCATGACATTTGCCGCGTCTTCACACTTGTCTGTGGCAGTCTCAAGCCCGACATAAATTTCCTTCAGCTTGATTAGCCGGATAGGATCTTTTTCTTGATCAAAGAGGTCCGCGATCGCTCGTTCAAAGACAAGGTCAGCATCGTTTTCGTATTCGTTGACCTTCTCAAGAATTTTCTGCAACTCATCCGCTTTCCGAAAATCGCGCAGCAAGGAAACACCTCGGCGGAGCTCATGTACTGATTGCTGAAGGATGCCCATCAACCTTACCATGTCCGGCGGACACTGTTCGAGCTTGTACAAGAGAAACCGCGATGCGCTTCCGTCTATGTAATCCATCACATCATCAAGCGCCGAGGCAAGCAAGTGGATGTCTTCTCGATCGAACGGGGTGACAAAGGTTGCATTCAGTTCGGCAAAGATGTTGTGTGCGACTGTATCTCCCTGGTGCTCGTATTCGTGAATCCGATTAACAACGATCTCACGATCTGCACGACTGTCGTGACGAAGATCTTGTAAGAGATTAACTGCATTAACAAGATTCTGCGCCGACTCCTCAAAGAATGAATAAAACTTCTCATCGTGCGGCAAAAGGATTTGAATGATGCGGTCCAATTTCATTGATGTTACCTCTTTGAGTTGAAAGACGAAGGAATGCAGCGCCCAAATGTAGGAAAAATTGTTAAGATTTCCAATCTCCACCAATCGCCGGTGCTGGCTCACTTTGAGAAATCACAGCGGTCACGGACCATTCCGTGACCGAATTCTGTGCTTGTGTCACGGTGTGGACTCCCGCTTTTCAGCGGGACAGGCTGTGACACCTGTGAAACTGAGCCAGCACCCTATCGCCGAGATCAGCGGACTGCACCGTCACGGTCGCAATCGAACTCTCAAATTTAAGAAATGAATTTGCGTGAGAACATTTTAACAGGATTCCACTTCGAGCCTCCCGCGATCCCATGATGATGTCACGGTACTTAAGAATGCTCTACCTATAGGGGTGCCTGTTCAGCGGGGATGTCATTGCGCTTTGTTCAACGTGAACTTCATTGTGCTTCCCTTCCCAACTTCACTTTCGATCCAGATTTTTCCTCCGTGCGCCTCAACAACTTCACGGCAAATCCAGAGACCTAATCCCGCGCCTCTGATATCTTTTGCTTCTCCAGTTTCGACTCTCGAAAACTTTTGGAAAAGCTTGTCCACTTGTTCAGGCGGAATCCCAATACCCTCATCGCAAACACAGACAAGAATCTTTTCAGGAGGATCATCCTCCACTGTAACGGTCACCTTTCCACCCCGCGGAGAGTACTTCACGGCATTACTTATAAGGTTTTGAACCACCTGCCTCAATTTTGTTTGGTCGCCTTTTATGAAAACGAGATTGGGATCTATTGTATATTCGATCTGGTGTCTGCTGGAAAACCGCACCATTGAAATCGCGTCCTGTATCAGACGCTCAAGGTTGACGACCTTGAAATAATACCTGAGCCGTCCTGATTCAATTTTCGTAATAGACAGTGTATCTTCCGCAAGCTGGTTGAGTCGATTTGCCTGATCGACCATGATCTGCAAATATTCCCTAATCCGCTGAACCCCCTGAACAACCTCATTCTTCAGCAATGCCTTTCCCGCGAGGATGATACTCGACAGGGGCGAACGAAAATCGTGCGAGACGATTCCTAAGAACTCTGACTTCATCTTGTCGAGTTCCGTAAGTTTCATATTCGCTTTTCTCACCTCATCGTACAACTTGGCATTTCTGATTGCGGTGCCAAGCTGACCAGAGAGCGTTTCCAAGACGACCGCATCGGTTTCATCGAACGCATGGAGCTTTGTATCTTCAACATTGAGGATGCCAACAACGTCACTATCAATCTTGATGGGTATAGTCAACTCGGATTTCGTGTTATGATACTCATATGCACGGTAGCGTGGATCTTGGGAGACGTCATTACATAAGATTTTTTCTCCGTATTGCGCTGCCCACCCTACTAAGCCTTCGCCCACTTTCAATCGAAAGCCATGAGGGAGAAAATCAACAAAACTACCCGCGTGAGCTTCGACTACCAATTCGGATCTATCCTCGGAGAGAAGAAACACGGTAACATCGAAATAATTGAAATTTTTATGGATTGCCGCGGCGGCAGCTTTCAGAAGCTCGTCCAGTTGCAACATGGAAGTGAGTTGACTAGATATTTCATTGATCAACTCAATCTGCGTGATGCGTTTTCTCGCGTTTTCGAAGACAGAAGCGTTCTTGAGCGCTGTCGCCACATAAAGACTCAAAAGTTGTGCGACTTCCGCATCTTCATCCGAATAACTCCCAGATTTCGTGGCTCCGAACGTGAGCGAGCCAAGCAATTCGTTTCCCGTTCGCATCGGAACGATGAGAAGAGATTTGATTCCAAGCTCCTGAATCTTCCCTTCAACGGCATGACTGAATGCCGGACCGGAACCGATATCTTCAATGATAGCTACTCGATTCTTAACCACCCATCCGGGCATTCCTTCATCCACACTCACGTGCTTATGATTGAGATCGCTTGCATCTGCGACAGAAGAGAGAGTAGTAATGATATAATGCGAGTGTGCTCGGTTCAAGAATCCGGCAAAACACACCTCGTAGTTCAAGAGCCATTTCGCCTCGGAGCGCACCACTCCGAGAATATCTTCCCGTGATTGTGCCAGGTCCATCTGTCCTGCGATTTCATGAAGTGCCCTCAGACGTTCAAGAACTCCGGAACTTTTAACTTTTCGACCCTGCATATCGGATTTCACGGTCTCTGCAGACCGAACGTTGATTTTCGTGCGTTCGGATTTTTTAGCCACGTGTTCCTTTCTTGGTTGTGTGTTCTGCTGATCGGCTCGTAACTTCACCGAAGATGAAAGGTGCTTCTCCTTGCTCGCGCAATATGTGCATAATCTTCTCTGCTCCGCGTTCTGATGCGATGATCACCAAACCAATTCCCACATTGAAGGTGCGCCGCATGTCATCTTCGGGAACATTGCCGGATTTTTGGATGATCTGAAAAATCGGCGGACGTTTCCACCTTCGCCAATCGATGTTCAGCGAACAGTGATTGGGAATTACTCGCGACGTGTTGCCGACAATGCCGCCACCTGTGATATGAGCAAAGGCATGGACATCAGGCAAAGACGAGATTGCCGTAATTGCAGTGAAATAAGAGCGATGTACAGTGAGAAGTGCTTCGCCAATACTCATACCGAGTTCATCAATAAAATCATCAACTTCATACCGCTCAAACAAAACCGTCCGGGCAAGTGAATATCCATTCGTGTGCAATCCTGTTGACGGAAGCCCGATAAGAACGTCACCTGCTTTCACTTTTTTTCCATCAAAAATTCTCTTCTTCTCTGCGACGCCGACGATTGTGCCCGCGATATCGTATTCGTTCTCGCGATACAGTCCGGGCATCTCCGCGGTCTCGCCGCCGATGAGCGAGCAGCCGTTTGCGCGACATGCCTTCACGATCCCAGCGACAATGTCTTCAGCGACTTTCGGCAAAAGTTTGCCCGTGGCGAGGTAATCCAGAAAAAACAGCGGCCGCGCGCCGCAAACCGCTATGTCATTGACACAATGGTTGACCAGATCCTCCCCTACGGTATCGTGCCGTTCCATGAGGAACGCGACTTTCAACTTCGTTCCGACCCCGTCCATGCTCGAGACGAGAACCGGCTCGCGCATCTCGGGGAATCTCGCATCATAAAATCCGCCGAATGCACCGATATCGGCAAGGACCGCAGTTGAAAAGGTTGATCGTACTTTGTCTTTGATTCGTCCAACAAATTCATCCCCGGCCGCAATACTAACACCTGCCTGTGCGTACGTCTTCGTCACATCATTTCCTTATCTTAGGGTTACTCATAAATCGGCTCAATATAGTCATAAATGTTTTCAAAATGCAAGGGATCGTATCGCGGGTAACACTCTTCCTTGCAAGAATGGTTGAATTTAACTACCTTCTTAAGTATTTTATTGTACGATGATGAAAAGGATTCGCTGTAATGGTTCTGGAGAAGAAATTCTTGTTGGAAAGATTTTCTGCCTTGGCAAGAATTATGCTGCGCACGCCAAAGAGATGGAGTCGGAAGTTCCAGAGGAGCCTGTGGTCTTTTTGAAACCTTCGACGGCGATCATAAGAGACGGAGATGAAATTAAGATCCCGAGAATGTCTCATGAGGTCCACCATGAAGTGGAACTGGTCGTTGCGATCGGAAAGGAAGGGAAAAACATTCGAGCCTCGGATTCTGCAGGTTATGTTCTTGGTTATGCGATCGGCCTGGATATGACGATGAGAGACGTACAGAATGAAGCAAAAAAACAAGGACATCCCTGGACAGTTGCGAAGGGCTTTGACACATCTGCTCCAGTCTCTGACATTATTCCGGCAGCGAAGATCAACAATCCTCGTGACCTCACCATTTCGTGCAAGGTGAACGGAGTAATTCGTCAAAAGAGTTCAACACGGAACATGATCTTTTCCATCGATACCATCATCGAGTACATATCCTCCATCTTCACGCTTGAACGAGGGGATCTCATTTTCACTGGCACGCCGGAAGGTGTTAGCCGGATCGTCGCAGGAGACACAATCGAGGCAGAACTTGTCGGATACACAACAATCTCACACCGCGTGGTTCAAGCCTGACCTTTGATGCTCACCCGTTGTTCACATTTTAGTGTTGTCCTGTCTGTCCTTTGTAGTTTTTCCTTTTTCACCTCTCCACTAGGGAAGGCAGATCGAAGCTCTTCTCCCGATGCGATCCACGCGAAGACCGTCCACACCGTCGATTTCGACACTGTGAGAACAAACTTACAAGATTATAACTGGCCCACCGATGCGAGTACGAAAGTCACGTCGTCATTTGCTGAGTATCGTTCCACCCACTTTCACGGAGGGATCGATATTAGCACAAATGGACAAAAAGGATATAAAGTGTTCGCTGTTCGAGACGGATACATCTATCGGATCAGAATCACTCCAACTGGCTACGGCAAAATGTTGTTCGTGAAACATGCAGATGGATATGTGAGTACATACGCTCATCTCCAAACGTTTAGCCAGGAGATCAATCGGGTGGCACGTGCCGAACAGTACCGACGTGAAACGTATTCGATCGATCTGACCCTCGATTCATCAATTGTGCCTGTGAGACAGGGAGATGTCATCGCCTACACAGGAGACACCGGGTTTGGTCCTCCGCATCTTCATTTTGAAATCCGGGACGAGAGCCTTAACCCAATTAATCCTATGTTATGCACGAAGTTTGGCGCGCGGGACGATATTCCTCCACGCATCAGACGTGTCATGATTTCACCACTTACATATAATTCGTCCGTCGAAAATAACACCGGCCCACGATACTTTAGTCGGTTTCCCCGGAGCAAGCGCGTGCTGACAATCCCGCAAACCATCCGCGTTCATGGGCAAGTTGGGTTTGCCGTTGAGGCTGACGACAAGTCGGATGGCACAGCCAGTCGCGCGGGGATTCATCGGATGGAGTTTTATCTCGACGATTCCTTGATATATTCGATGGAATTGAATCGCGTTCCGGCGGAAGAGTCAAAGCAGATCGACCTCCATTACGATCTGCCTGCGATCAACGAAGGGCGAGGGGAATTTCAAAAACTATATATCGACGCGGGAAATACACTTCCTTTCTATGAACATAAACCACCTGGAACGGGAATCATTAATACTGAAAAGATCACTGAAGGCAAACATACCTACCGGATCGTTTGTCTGGATATCCGCGGCAATCGTAGCGAGTTAAACGGAACGCTTCTCGCAAACCATCGGCCTGTGATTCATCTTGATCACGTCGACGATGATGGCATTGTCTTGACAGGAGATCACTTGGAATCGATCGCGAAGTGCTATGTCTTCGGCAAGAGGGCGTTTCAGCCATCCTGGTCTCAGCACACGCTAACTCGCGACCGTATGGAGACTGATTCTTCAGGAATGGAAATGCCCGTCAATACAAAGCCATACGATGTCATCAAGGTTGTTGCAGAGACCAAGTGGGGATCGCAATCCGCGCCTGTGTTCTACTTCATCAAGAAATCGCAGGGTCCAGTCAGGGATGTTCATATAGCAACGGAAGTGTTGAAAGATCATGTCAAATTCACCATCACCACTCCTGGAGTCTTCACAACAACACCATCTCTCTCCGTGCAGGAAGGAATGAATAAACTTTCCGTGACTCTTGAAGCAATCGACGTGGACAAGTATTCAGGAATGTTCGTCCCATCCGACCAGAACGCAGACAGACGCCTCGTTCAAGTCAGTGCTGAAGTCAATGGTAAACCGACGTCAGCGGTTGACTCCTTCTCACTCATCGCGATCCCCGCAGGTCGAGGAGGCTCTATAACAATCGATCACGGCAATCTGGACATCAGCTATGATTCCGCCGCCGTGTATAAACCTCTTTGCATGGAAATCAACAGCGAGACCAACCGAGGGTCAACCTTCTACTCCCTCGAGCCCAGCGATGTCCTTCTGAATAGAGGAATCACCGTCTCCATGCGAGTGAAGTCTGAAAGCGACATCAGCCATCAAGGCTTATACTTTGGCTCAAGAGGCGCATGGGTCTTCCAAACCGGACTGCTCGACAAGAATCATCAGACCTTTTCCACCACGCTCAATCGCACATTGGGAGATCTCGCCATTCTTCGTGATGATGAACGACCAACGCTTGGACGATTGCGCGTCCAGACTCGCAAGGGATTTCTTTTCATTTCGTTTCGCTACCATGACAACCTCTCAGGTGTTGATCCTGATGAGATAAAACTGTACCTTGATAATAAGCTCCTCATTCCAGAAATCGATGGCGAACACCATCTCGCATGGTATCAAGGTGATGAGCCCTTGCACCGTGGCAAGCATTCCGTGACAATTACACTGAAAGACCATGCAGGCAACGAGACCGGTTTTGAGCGAACGCTCACCGTGAAATGATAAGTCAGTAAGAGGAATCTCCATCGGTCCCTTCTTGCCAGCACGAGGCGGCTTGTTATCTAAACTGATTTGCTCATCGATACTATAACCTCTGCTGCTTGAATGTAAACTCAGAACCCTAAATCGTTTCTATGACTGAACTTCCAAAAGCATTCGTTCCTAAAGACTCCGAAGAAAAATGGTACCCGTTCTGGGAGAAGAATAACTTCTTCCACGCGGAGGTCGATCTAAAGAACAAACCGTATACCGTCGTCATTCCGCCACCGAACATCACCGGCATCTTAACGATGGGACATGTCTTGAACAACACCATCCAGGACGTCTTCGTCAGATGGAAACGCATGCAAGGTTTCGAGACACTATGGATGCCGGGGACCGACCATGCCGGCATCGCCACACAAAATGTTGTCGAGAAATCTCTGGCAAAGGAAGGGAAGAACCGCCACGATCTCGGGCGTGAAGAATTTCTGAAGCGCGTCTGGAGGTGGAAGGAACAGTATGGAGGAACAATTATCAAGCAGCTACGAAAGCTGGGAACCTCGTGCGACTGGGTGCGCGAGCGCTTCACCATGGATGAAGGGCTCTCCGATGCTGTTCAGGAAATGTTCATTCGCCTTTACGAGAAGGGACTGATCTATCGTGGAAAATACATTGTGAATTGGTGCCCGAAGGACCACACAGCCCTGAGCGATGATGAAGTCAATTTCGCTGAACAACAAACCAATCTTTGGTATATCAAGTATCCTATTAAAGATCTGAAAGAATATGCGGTCATCGCTACGACCCGTCCGGAAACAATACTCGGCGATACAGCCGTAGCCGTTCATCCAAACGACAACCGATACAAGCATCTTCTGGGAAGGATGGTTCTTCTTCCACTGGCTGATCGGGAGATTCCGATTATCACCGATGATTTCGTCGACCCGACGTTCGGCACAGGGATGGTGAAGGTTACCCCAGCACATGACCCGAACGATTACTGGATTGGTCAACGACACAATCAAAACATTGGCCAGCGGCATCAGATGGCGTTTATTAACATCCTCGATGAATCAGCGCGCCTGAACGACAACGTCCCACACAAGTATCAAGGGATGGATCATCGCGATGCGCGCAAGCAAGTCGTGAGGGATTTGGAGGCGCTTGGTCTTCTTGAGAAAACAGAGCCGTACGTCAACAACGTGGGCCATTGCTATCGGTGCGATACGATCATCCAGCCGTACCTCTCCGACCAGTGGTTTGTAAAGATGAAGCCGCTTGCCGAACCCGCGCTGAAGGTCGTACTGGATGGAACGATCAAGTTTCATCCAGAGAGGTGGCTTAAAACTTATGAGCACTGGATGACCAACATCCGCGATTGGTGCATCTCTCGTCAGCTCTGGTGGGGACACCGGATCCCCGTTTGGTACTGCGTTGGCGATGAGATGTGCAAGCTCGAATGCAAGCAGCCGATCGTTTCACGCACACAACCCGAACGCTGTCTGCATTGCGGATCGACAAACATGCGGCAGGATGAAGATGTTCTTGATACCTGGTTCTCGTCGTGGCTTTGGCCCTTCTCCACGCTCGGCTGGCCCAAAGATAATCCTGATCTCCGGTATTTCTATCCGACTGCTACGTTGGTGACTGCCCCTGATATTATCTTCTTTTGGGTCGCCCGGATGATGATGGCTGGATTGGAGGTCATGAATGAAATCCCTTTGCCGGATGGTTCGCAGCGTTCAACAGTAGAACACTGCATCCCGTTCAAAGACGTGTATTTCACGAGTATTATCCGCGACCTTAAAGGCAGGAAGATGAGCAAGTCGCTCGGCAACTCTCCCGATCCACTCGACGTCATCGCCGAGTACGGTGCAGACGCGTTGCGCTTCACTATCGTCTACCTCGCACCCCTTGGTCAGGATGTGTTGTATTCAAATGAGAAGTGCGAGATCGGCAGAAACTTCGCGAACAAGATTTGGAATGCGGGAAGGTTCCTCCTCATGAACAAGGAACAGCTCGGCAGTGCATCCGTCACCCTGAGCGCAGTCGAAGGGTCGGATACACACGTCGACCTCGCCGACCGATGGATCCTTTCTCGCCTCCACTCGACTATCGGCGACCTGGACCGAGCACTGACCCAGTTCGAGATCAATCAGGCAACGAAGATTCTCTACGATTTCATCTGGCACGACTTCTGCGATTGGTATGTCGAAATGATCAAAGGGCGGCTGTACGGCGATGAATCGGCAGAGGTGAAACGTATTGTCCTTGACCGCGCTATTAGCGTGTTCGATCACGCGTTAAGGATGCTCCATCCCTTCATGCCGTTCGTGACGGAAGAATTGTGGCAGCATCTCTCGCCGCGCAGGGAAGACGAGTCGATCATGGTGGCGCCCTACCCAACCTATGACAAGAGATGGATCGATAAAAAGACCGAAGCAGAGATGACGTTCGTACAAAACACGATCAACAGCATCAGAAACGTGCGCGGAGAACTCGCAGTTCCACCATCGAAGGAAATCCATCTTATCATCAATTTCCCTGACAACACAAAAGAGGAAATCATTGAGAAGTACCAGAGTTACTTCCAGAGACTCGCTCGCGTCACAAAGATCGGCCGACTGAATAACGGGGCAAAGCCTCGACACGCTGCAAGCGTAGTTGTCGATGGAGGCGAGGTGTTTATTCCACTCGAAGGTCTCATCGACTTCGGTGCGGAACGCGACCGCATTCAAAAAGAGATCGATCATAACCGGAGGATGCTCGATTCGATCCAGAAGAAGCTTGGGAACGAGAGCTTCATCAGCAAAGCACCGAAAGAAGTTGTGGAGAAAGAACGGGAGAAGTTGGAGAACTTTAAGGCGAATCTCGAGAAGTTGCAGAGGAATCTCGCACGATTGTAGCTGAACAAACCTTCCTCCCCCCTTAGGGGAGGAATTGAAGGAGGGGTCTTCTTTTAGCTTATGAGACCTCACCACCTTTATCCCTCTCCTAAAAGGAGAGGGAAAGTTTGTTTAAAGATTATTCGGTGAGTTCGAAAGATCGCGTGTAATTAGTTGAGTAAATGCGACGCACTTTCCCCAGAATAACCAACGCGAAGTGCGTCGCATTTCACAAGTTGAAAAAAGAGGGAACGCAACGGTGAGTTTTTGACCGCTCGCTCCCACCCTCTGCGTTAGTCTCCGCAGAACGGAGTTATGGGGCATTCTGATATAGAGCATCGGAACGAGACAATGGAACAAGCTTTACTCATTAGATAAGGGAAATACACCATGCCCGAAGTGACAAAACACGCGCTCGGCTCGTTCTCAATGGTTCCTAAACAGCAGCGAACCCGATACCTGATGGGCTTTACTGTTCTTCTTCTCGCGCTCTCTTTTTTGTGGCAAGTGATACTGGGACGCTGCCCGGTTCCATGATTTCCTGTATCCATTCATTGTTGTTCATTTGACGTAACGATCATGTCTGATAAGCCACTCAATGTGGTTGAAGTTCGGATACTGGGGTCTCTCATCGAGAAAGAACTCACAACCCCGGAATATTATCCTCTCACCTTGAATGCGCTGACAAACGCCTGTAATCAGAAAAACAATCGTGAGCCGGTTGTTGCCTTCAAGGATACAACTGTCGTTCGGGCTCTGGATACTTTACGCGAGAAAAAACTCGTCAGCACTATCACGGGCGCAGGGATACGAGTGCCAAAGTACAAACACAATGCAACGGAGACATTCAACCTCTCGCGACAAGAATCTGCGGCTTTGTGTCTTCTCTTCCTACGCGGCCCACAGACTGTCGGTGAGGTTCGAGGTCGAACGGGACCGATGTTTCACTTTGAGTCGTTACAAGACGTTCAGACAACGCTTGATGGATTGATCGCGAATCAACACCGTCAGTCCTTGGTCGTACCATTGCCGCGGCAGACCGGACAAAAAGAAATCCGATACATGCACCTCCTTTCAGGCACGCCTGAGTCGAACGAACCGGATCAGACCGCTCGACCGGAGGCTGCCCGCCTCCAGGTGCTCGCTGATAACGAGAGGATCACTCTCCTCGAAGAAGAGGTGAAGAAGATGAAGGAGATGATAGGTCTCCTCCAGGAACAACTCTCGGAGTTCAGGAAGCAATTCGAGTAAGTCCCCATTCGTACGGATGGCCCGGAGCGGAAATCGAGGGGCATGGAAGTCTTCAAACAACATAGCGTTATCGATTCAAACATTACGACGGAGTTAGTTGCACATGGGAGATGGGGAGAGAACACGAAGATCAATCGTCATGCTCGCGCTTGCAGCAAGCTGCGTGTATGGTCTCCTCGAAGGGTGCCACGGTGATGGAACCATTTCCGTGAAAATTCCCGGAGATGATCCTCCTAAGATTTCTTCGTTTACGAACACGCCAGTGTCGCCTCGGCAAGGGGAGATCGTTGTCTTTCAAATCGGTGCTTCCGATGACCAGGGATTAGATTCACTCATCCTTCAATTCGGTGACAGCACACTTACAAGATTTGTACGACGTACACAGAAGCATTTCTCGGGATCGGCAACACACACATATACAACGACGGGCGACTTCACGGCGAGCCTCACTGTCTACGACAAACATGGTCAAACCGACAGCAGGTCACTCTCACTCACGGTAAGAACGGTTGATCTTCTCATGCCTTTTCAGAAACGTATCAACGTGCGAGAGCGGTTTTATTCAAACCAACTGAAGGTAAATGATTGACATTAGGTTCAATATTGCTTACCATGTGGGCGATATCCACGGGAAAAATTTCCGAATATCATCTCATCCCATGAGGCGACAAGAATTATTCCTAACAGATACGGGGAGATTCCCATGAAATCTTACATTAGATATCTCATTCTCACCAGCCTGTTTGTACTAAGCTCACGTGCAATCGCGCAACAAACCCCAGCAACACTTGCTGGAAAAATAAAACGCTTCGCCCCGACACAGATCTCTGGAAACGTTTTCAATCTTTCTGATGGAGACAAGATTGCTCTCGACAAGCTGATCGCCGCAGCAAAACTCATGGACTCACTGTATATCCGTCAAGTGTGGACTGGAAACAGAACATTCTTGCAAAAGCTTCGGCAGGACTCGACAATAGGAGGAAAGGAGAAATTCCATTACTTTCTCATCAACATGGGTCCATGGTCGAAACTCGATCACGACGAACCGTTCATTGAAGGCGTACCGAGAACAAAACCGCCGGGAGCCAATTATTATCCGGAAGACATGACGAAAGAAGAATTCAACAGTTGGATCTCATCCCTGCCTGAGGACTCTAAGAACAACGCGACTGGATTCTTTTACACCATCCGGCGGAATGATGAGGGACGATTGTATTCGAACCCCTATAACACCGAATATAAAGACAAGCTCGAGCCCGCAGCGAAACTCCTTCGCGATGCCGCCGAGGCAACAGACAACGCAACGCTGAAGGCGTTCCTGACGAAGCGCGCAGACGCTTTCCTGAGCAATGATTATTACGAAAGCGATGTTGCGTGGATGGATCTCGACAGTCCCATCGAGCCGACGATTGGTCCCTACGAAGTGTACATGGATGAGTTATTTAACTACAAAGCAGCTTTCGAGGCATTCATCTCGATACGCAACGACGCTGAAAGCAAGAAGCTCGAGAATTTTTCGTTGTACTTGCAAGAGATTGAAGATCACCTGCCGATCGATCCCAAATACCGAAACCCTAAACTGGGAACACTTTCACCCATCCGGGTCGTCGACGAGGTGGCAATCGGCGGTGAAGCGCGGGCTGGTGTTCAGACGGCAGCGTTTAATCTACCGAACGACGAGCGGGTCACGCGAGAAAAAGGGAGCAAACGTGTGATGCTCAAGAACGTCCAGGAAGCAAAGTTTAATACAATCCTGGTTCCCATTGCATCGATTGCTGTGCACAAGAAGCAGCGATCGATGATCGCCTTTGAACCGTTCTTCACCCACATCCTCGCTCACGAATTGATGCACGGACTCGGACCTCACACTATCACCGCGAATGGCAAAGCATCAACTGTGCGACAGGAGATGAAAGAACTCGGCTCTGCACTCGAAGAAGCAAAGGCAGATATCTCCGGCTTATTTGCATTACAATACCTGATGGACAAGGGAGTCATAGAAAGGTCATTAGAACAACAACTCTACGTTACGTATCTTGCAGGCATCTTCCGCTCGGTGCGATTCGGCATCAATGAATCCCATGGGAAGGGAACAGCCCTCCAGTTCAACTACCTCTCTGATGAGGATGCGTTTCACTTCGACGAAGAGACGTCAACATTCAGCGTTAACTTTGGCAGGATCAAAGTTGCAGTCAAGAAATTGACGGGTATGATCATGACACTCCAGGCAGAAGGCAATTATAGTGGTGCAAGAGAACTACTGGAGAAATACGGCGTTATCCGCCCGACAATGCAATCAATTCTTACAAAGCTCAGTAACGTTCCGGTTGATATTGAGCCGTACTTCCCGCTCGCCGCGATGAAGTAATACTGAACAGGTGGTTTACTGAGAACAATTGCAGAAACACAGCACATCTCTTGATTAGCAATGAAAAACATTTGTGGAGAAAAGAAAAAAATTTCTTGACTTCGGTCATTGAAAGTCGTATTTTGCGGGCAATTGATTGAAATGGGAAATTCGGGGGGAATTTGTTCCCGTTCTCATCTGCAATCACCTAAGAACACGAAGCAGTTCTCGAAAAGATTCTCAAGTGAAGTAATGCCACTATAGGGATGCAATTTATCGTTGGATACCTTGGATAATTCCATGCCACATCACTGATTACATGAAAGGACCAACTGATGGATAAATTCTGGAAAGTCTTGGTTATCCTTGTTCTAGTGTTCGGGGGGATGCTTGCCATTACTCTCCTCGTGCCGGGCGTGAAGGACTTTGCCGTCAAGTTGGCGAGAGAGAACAATCTCCCTCTCTGGCTCGTTGGGTTTGCCGCACCGATTCTATACCTCTGGGAAAAGGTTAAGAGTGTTTTTTCAAATTTGCTCGGGGATGGTTCAACCGAGAAGGCGATCACCAAAGAGAATGAAGATATTAAGGCAGAGTTAGAGAAACTTCGCCAGCAGGTAAGAGATCTCGACGAGTGGAGGCGGGAGAGCATTCACCGGGAGATCACCGAGATAAACCGACTGCAGGAAAAAGTGTCATCGTTGGAAGAGCGCTCACGTACGGTCGATACTCAAATCCAGACTGCCCAACAGCGCAGAGAGCAACTTCGGGGCGAGATCGAAGAGGATCCTGGAAAAATATTTAATTAAGCATTCCACGGCTTAACCAGCAAGCAGGGAGAGTTATGAAACGTACAATCGTCCTTCTTATCAGTGTGTTTACCGCTTTCTTCAACACAGAATCATATTCTCAAAGTCCTCGCGCACACACAATTGGGTTTTCAGTCTGCGACAAACCGCGGACGCTGAGAATCTATAATGGTCAGACATTTATCATGGAGTGCGATTCGGCAATCATCTACAACAGTTTAGCCTGGAAAAATCTTGTCGAGATTGAAAAGGTCGATCACACACTTGATAGTCTGAACGGACTCAACCGGATTCTCAGAGACTCAATCATCGCACTCAAAGATTCTGTTAACAGACATCTCAACACAATTATCTCGATTCAGGATTCATCCTATCGTTTGCTCCAAAGTGATTTCCGATCAGCCGACGGGCTGGTCGTGCGATCGACCCGAAACACTGAAAAGGCACTCGAATACGTCGATCAAGTGAAGCGCACAAGCGTGATCACCGGCGGATTGCTGGGCAGCGTAACAGGTGGAGTAGTCGGCGGCAGGATCGGAAAAGACGCACAGGGTGATTTCAGTTTCAGTTGGGCGGGAGCGGGTATCGGGCTCATCATTGGTGCCGTCGTCGACTATTTGCTTATCAGATAACAATGTTTCTCAACTTTTCCTCGGGAGTACAACAATGAACCTTCGCACTGTGGGATTCCTCCTTTTGGTCACATGTACGGTAATACCATCTCAGATTTATTCACAAACAGAGAGTGATTCGCCAAAAATCTTTGGTGGCTCAAGCAAGTCAACAACATCCGTTATCCAACGTAAAGGCACAGCCGACAAGCCGAAGGAAAGTCCGGTAGATACTTCTCCCCGAACTTCAGTTCCGTCGTACCTGAAATGTTGTTCAGATTCGCTCAACAAGATCATCACCGACCTGAAAATCAAACTCGCGTTGGATTCATTGACGCTCGTGAAGGACTTCAAAACGAATGAAGAATACAGTCGTAGAGCTCGATATGCTTTCGGTGCTTTCTTTGCCTGGCTCCTTCTCGTGGTCATTTATTACATCTGGGCAATCCATCGGTACGTCCACAATTATGGACTTTCAAATCGAGAGTGGAAGATATTGTATCCCGAAGCGTATGAATCTTCAGTCGACCGACTCTTCGATCAGGTTGTCAAGGGCCGATTCGGTTTCAAGACGTTTGCCCAGATTCGCTCAGACCTCATCGCTGCAAAATCAGATCAAGTGATCTCCGAGACCAGATCAGCAGATCAGACTGAAGCACCGGCAATTACACCTTTTAGTGAACCACCGAAGAACCCCTATGAGTCCGACTCTTTTGGCTTGCCTCCCGGAACGATACGCGGGACACTGGCGCTGACGGCACTCGTGATGTTCTTACTGATTGAAGCAGTCAATCTCTCATCCCCGATTGATCTCGAAAAACATTACAACGGTCTCATCACCGCACTGGAAATGGTGTTGGCATTTTACTTTGGTTCACGCGCAGTCGAAGCCCTTAGAGCTGGGCGCTCTGCGAGTCCACCATCCGCCACAAAAGTAGAGCCAGCTTCACCTGCTACACCCTCGACGCCATCAAGCCCGGCTCCCACAAAGGAATCGCTGCCGCCTTCAACGCCTTCGGTTCCACCAAGTCCTTCTCAAGAGGATCCTCCCAATGAGCGCCCTGCGATCGCATCACTGGCTTCGGACATCCGCGTTACGAATATCCTCGAGACCGCCAAAGATGTTCTTGGCAAGATCATACCAATCTCACAGAAGATACCCATTGAAATGCCATTGGCTTCGCGCGTCCTCGCGTTGACCGCGTCGTTCGAAACAAGCCTCGGATATCCGGATTGCTTCGGCAGCGTTGCCGGCAATTTCGACGGACAGGGAATAAGTTTTGGCGCGCTGCAGTGGAACCTCGGACAGGGTTCTCTCCAGCCACTATGGAAAGCGATGCGCGACGATTCCAAACGCAATGATACCCTCAAGAAGATCATGGGTGATCTGTATGATGAATTTGTGAAGATGTTGGACTCTTCGAAAGACGAGCAGGTGGAATGGGCAAAGAACATCCAACTAACGAAGGTTGTCAACAATCGAACAATCTGGTATCTCGTTGACAAATGGAAGAATGCACTGAACGCTCTCGGCAAGTCTTCAGAAATGATCGCGTTACAGGTGAAGACGACAGAAGTACGATACGAGATTGCACTCGACAATTGCAGACGATTCGAGCTGCTCACTGAACGAGGCGTCGCACTGATGTTTGATATTAATGTGCAGAACGGGAAAGTGGATAAAAATGGCGCTGGAGAAAAAATCCGTCACGACTATCTAGCGATCCCCTCTACACTTTCCGAAGACGAAGCGCAGGTACGGAAGATGATCATCATTGCGAATCGACGGTCCGAAGTCGTCCCCTCACAATGGCAAGCCGATGTGAGAAACAGAAAGCTTACAATTGCGAATGGGCGCGGAACCGTTCACGGCAAGCAGTATGATCTTGAGAAAGAGTTTGCCATATCTCTCAACAGGGTGCCGGCACTTGGCAGTCAAGGAGCCTTCACGTAGGAAACCCCATTTCGCCTTGTATGCCTCTGGCATAGTAGGATCACTGCTGAAGCTCGTGCGCCTCTGGCGTCATTGACTCCCGCAACATAACTGAGTATATTGACCGAGCGAATAATCGCTCAGAAAGACGAACTTCGTTCGCCTGACTCGCCCGTTGCGAGCAAGGGCGGGATTCTCCAGCAGCCAGAAATTTAGCAATCATCTCACATGAAAACAGCGCTTATCACCGGCGCGTCAACCGGCATTGGACGCGAATTCTCCAAGCTGTTCGCCCGCGATGGCTACAACCTCCTGCTTGTTGCCCGCAATGAGACAGCACTCGCTTCGCTGGCGAGTGACCTCACAGCGAAGCATGGAATTGCAGCAACCATCATCACAAAAGATCTATCATCCCGTAGCAGTCCAACAGAGATTTATGATTTCATCCATGACCAAGCTATTACGATTGATGTCCTCGTCAACAACGCAGGGTTCGGCACGCATGGCGCATTCACCGGTACCGATCTCATCCTTGAACTCCAGCAAATGGACCTTAATATAGTTGCACTTACACACCTGACAAAATTATTCGTTAAGGATATGGTCAGACGCGGCAGCGGGAGGATCCTCAACGTCGCGTCGACGGCAGCGTTTCAACCTGGACCGTTGATGGCGGTGTATTACGCGACGAAAGCGTACGTGTTATCGTTCTCCGAAGCGTTAAGAGCTGAATTGAAAGGAACGGGCATCACCGTTACAACCCTGTGCCCCGGTCCGACACGAACTGAGTTTCAAAAGCGCGCCGGCATGGAAAAGACAAACCTCTTCCGGAGTGCGAACGTGATGGAAGCGGCGACTGTCGCTGCCATCGGTTATCGTGGGTTAATGAACGGCAAGGGGATTGTCGTTCCGGGTATCATCAACAAACTTGTCGCGTTCGGTGTGCGTCTTTCTCCGCGAGAAATCGTGACAGGGGTCGTCAAACGTTTAAATCAAGAAGCTGAATCAGGTTAGATTGCCCTTCATTTGATCATATCCCTTCTTCCTGTTTCCAGCTCAAAGATTTTTCCTTGATTCAAGCAGAACGAAAGAGTATATTAAAACTCCCCAACACAATTCTTACATCTTCAATACAAGGATGAGCACATGAAGATATGTATATATCCATTGGTCGTAGTTCTCGTAGTGATGTTGATAGATTTCACGGGCACGCCTGCCGCATTTGGTCAGAAGTCGAAACCAAAATCAGAACAGACGGGAGTCAGTACACCCGAGCAAGCAATGCTGAAACCTTTTAAGGCACGGAGTATCGGGCCTGCAGTGATGGGCGGTCGCGTGTCGTCGATTGCGCTCGATCCAGAAGACATCTATACATTTTATGTTGGACTGGGAACCGGCGGTGTGATGAAGACTTCCAACGATGGCGGTTCGTTCGATGCGATTTTTGAAAAGGAGAATGTCGCGGCGATTGGCGCCATCGCTGTTGCCCCCTCGAATGCCAAACACGTTTGGGCCGGCACGGGGGAAGCGAACGACCGCAACAGTTCGAGCTGGGGAAATGGTGTCTATCATTCCACGGACGCCGGCGAAACATGGATGAATGTTGGATTGAAGAACAGTAAAACAATCGCCCGCATCGTTGTTCATCCTACCGACACGAATACTGTATGGGTCGCCGCGATGGGAGATCTATGGAATCCGAACCCTGAGCGCGGATTGTACAAAACAACCGACGGAGGGAAAACATGGAAAGCTGTTCTCACAGGTCCCAAGGGTATGACGGACAAGGTAGGGTGTGGCGACGTTGCCATCGATCCCTCGAATCCGGATATACTTTTTGCCACACTCTATGCCCGACAGCGAACGCCATGGGCGTTTATGTGGGGATCGGAAGCAGCGGACGGTAACGATGTTGGAGGTGTTTTCAAGACTACGGATGGTGGGTCAACATGGAAAAAATTAAGCGATGGCCTTCCCAGTGGAACGGGGCGCATCGGACTTGATGTTTTCAAGAAAAACTCGAACATCGTCTATGCCATCGTTCAGACCGAGGAAGGCGGCACAAGCTCCATTGATGATGTCTACAGCAAGCGTGGTGGCGTGTTCCGGTCGGACGATGGCGGCATGCACTGGACACGCATGAGCAAACTGAACCCCCGTCCCTTCTACTTCAGCCAGATTCGAGTTGATCCCACAAACGATCAGCGCGTCTATGTCCTCGGTTACATGGCGCATGTCTCCGATGATGGCGGAAGATCCTTCCAGGAGGATCATTTCCAAAAAGTTCATCCCGATTGTCACGCACTAGTTATTGATCCCCGAAACACCAAGAGAATCCTTCTCGGCACAGATGGTGGAGCATATCAAAGCTTTGATGCTGGGAAAAATTGGGAACATCTTAACAAGATCGCCGCGGGTGAATTTTATCGCATCACTGTAGATATGAGCACGCCCTACCGCATCGCCGGTGGACTTCAGGATAACCTCAACTGGGTCGGTCCTAGTCGGATACGGTCAAAGGAGGGGATCATGAACAACGATTGGATCAATATCGGTGGAGGCGATGGATTCTACTGCGTCTTCGATCCAACAGACTCGAATATTGTGTACGCCGAATCGCAGCAGGGATACATCCACCGAATTAACTTGCGTAACGGTGAGATCAAGGGTCTTCGTCCTGAGCCGGCGGAAGGACAAGTTGCCTTTCGCTTTCACTGGAACTCGCCACTCATCGAAAGCGTCCATCAAAAAGGGACGATGTATCTCGCGGGTAACCGAATCTTTAAGTTGGTAGAACGGGGAGAGCAATGGCAAGCGATCAGCCCCGACCTTTCGGCACACGACCCAAGCAAGATAATGACTGTCGGAAGTGGCGCAGAAAATTACGGCGTCGTGTACACCCTGGCAGAATCTCCCACTGAGGCAGGAGTGCTATGGGCGGGAACTGATGATGGTAAACTCTGGATCACGCGAGATGAAGGAGGACATTGGACTGATCTCACTGGCAGTCTCCCGAAAACAGCTAAGGGTCAGTGGATTAATAGAATCGAGCCAAGTCATCATGATAAGAATGTCGCGTATCTTGCCATTGATGCACATCGCTCCGGCAATTACGCCCCACTGGCATTCTTCACAAGTGATGGAGGCAAGTCGTGGACGAGTATCACAGGTAATCTCCCGGAGGATGGTCCTGTGAAGGTTGTCCGTGAGGATCTGAAGAACCCCCACTTGCTGTTTGCCGGAACCGAGTTTGGTCTTTTCATGAGTCTCGATCGCGGCCTAACATGGGTAAAATTCGGTGAATTACCGACGGTTGCCGTGGACGATATTATCATTCACCCACGGGATCGCGACCTCGTTATCGCTACACACGGCAGAAGTCTATACATCATCGACGATATCAGCTCCCTCGAAGAGTTCACAACCGAGGTTCAGTCGCAGTCGGCGTACCTTTTTCCATTCCGTGCAACGTACGGATATTATCCGAACGAGGGATTTGTAGAGTGGGCTGGCAAAACGATGTTCCGCGGCGAAAATCCGCCCGATGGCGCTCTTATGACGTTCTACATAAAGGCATATACTGGAGACGAAGTCAAACTATCGGTCACGAACGACGCCGGGCGTCCATTGGCAAACCTCAAAACAGTTGGGCATCCAGGTTTTAATCGACTCTCTTGGGATCTCAAGCCAACAAAAGACTTGCTTAATGACTATGGTGGTGAGGGTTCAAAATTCTTCAAATCTGGGGAATACACCATAACATTAACGTACAGTAAAATCAAGCAGACACAAAAACTGCAAGTGAATATTGCTGAGGGAATTGAAACTCGGTAGGCGGCTCACCCGACTCGCACACCGGTTGGGGTAATACTTTAGAGAACCGCCCTCGCGGCTATCTGAAAGGTATGAGCAGCATCACTCGGTAGGTTGTGATTTATGTAGTTGTCATATATAATATATCAATCCGTTTGTTACATGTCCGACAAGTTCAAGTGATCGTGTGTAAAGATGTTCGAGGAGTTTTTACGGAATAGTATTCCGGTCTTATTTTTCTTTATTGCAGTCATGCTCGCTCTCGGGCTTTCCCTGCTTATCGAAAAATACCGAAAATAGTACCCTGCGTTTAGTGTTGCGTCCAACTTGCAGTCTTGGATCATTGCGGGAAGATCCACATGGACGCCAATCCGCAGTACAACCTTGTTCCTAACGACGATAGGAGGTTCGCCGAGGAGGGGTCACTCTCAACCAACCTCTCTTTTCAGAGTCGCCTTGGATATAATTTCTAACTATTCGTCATCGGTCAAAAAGGCCGAAGCCTGAACCAAAGAAGTGGCTTTCGTCCAATTTGGTCGGTTTGTGATTTGTTCGGTTTGACTTCCACACACTCTTTTCTTAGATTCCCTTAGTTTCATCCAACTACCCATGAGGCATTCCTTATGGTACTCGCTTCAGAAGTTAAAGAGGGAACGACACTCCAACTCGACGGCAAACTGTGCAGGGTTCTCGAAGTGGTCCGGCATGCTGGAAGCGGACAGATGCATGGATTTATCGAGTTGAAACTTAAAGACATCCGTTTCGGACACTTCGCAGAAAGGCGCTTCAAACACGCCGACAGACTTGACGACATCGAATTAACCAAGAGACAAATGGAGTACATTTATTCAGACAGTGAAGCCTGTTATTTTATGGACCCTGAAACGTTTGTGCAAGTCGGCATCGCCAAAGCTGTTGTGAGCCACCATGAAAAATTTCTAAAAGAAGGAACCAAGGCAACAATTGAGTTGCTTGGCGAGGAAGCAATCAACGTGCAGTGGCCCAAAGTGCTTGAAGTGAGAGTTGCTATCACTGGTCCTGGGATTCACGACGGGCAGGATAACACGATGAAACAAGCAACGCTCGAAAACGGTATCGAAATTCTCGTTCCGCAGTTCGTCATTACTGGAGATACCGTTCGGATCGACACGGAAAAAATGAAATACCTTGATCGGGTCAGCGTTAAGAAAATGTAACATCGGGAATTGGAACCTTCTCAGAAACGGAAAATGTTTCACTCCGACCCTTTTCGACACCATACAGAATTTTCAACCTAAGAACCGATCACACCAACTTCACCAAGGGATAACCATGCATAAATACTTCCTGACAATTGTGTTTCTCCTCTCATGTGTCGCGACTCGTGTGTACGCCGATGAGGGCATGTATCCACTGAGCGAGATCCACAAGCTCAATCTTAAGTCCAAAGGATTAAAGGTAACTGCACGGGATATCTACAACCCGGGGCACATTGGGCTGATAGATGCAATCGTTCAAGTCGGGGGATGCACGGGTTCATTCGTCTCGCCGGAGGGACTGATCATTACGAACCACCATTGTGCATTCGGCGCGGTGCAAGCAGCAAGCTCGAAAGAACATGATTATGTTACCGACGGATTCCTCGCGAAGGACAAATCGGAAGAACTGCCTGCAAAAGGGTACGTGGCGAGAATCACCGATTCCTATCGTGATGTGTCGAAGGAAGTGCTGAGCGCTGTCAATGATATAATGGATTTCGTCGCGCGAACTAAAGCCATCGAGAAGAAGACCAAAGAGATGGTAGCTGAAGTCGAGAAGCTCAATCCTGGCAAGCGCGCAGAGGTGGCAGAGATGTTTGCAGGAAAATCTTACATGATGTTTGTGTATACCTTTCTCAAGGACGTCCGAGCAGTGTATGTGCCACCACGCTCCATCGGTGAGTTTGGAGGAGAGGATGATAACTGGGTGTGGCCTCGCCACACAGGTGATTTCTCGTTCATGCGCGCCTATGTCGCACCGGATGGCTCACCAGCGGAGTATTCGCCCAACAACATTCCCTATCACCCCAAGAAATTTCTTAAGGTTGCAGCGGAAGGGGTTGATGAGAATGACGCGGTATTCATCCTTGGCTATCCAGGACGGACGTACAGACATCGAACCTCCTACTTTTTATCATACGAAGAAGATGTTCGCATGCCGTATGTTGCTGATCTGTATCAGTGGGAAATCGCCACTATGGAGGCGATGGGAAAGAACGATCACGCGGTTGCCATTAAGCTATCGGGCCGCATCAAAAGTCTTGGTAATGTGATGAAGAATTACCGCGGTAAGCTCAAAGGCATGAAGCGATTGGAGCTTACCAACAAGAAGCGTCAGGAGGAGACCGCGCTGCAAACATTCATTGATGCAGATGGAGATCGCAAGAAGCTTTACGGTCACATTCTTTCTGAAATTGGAAAAGTGTACGATGACATGCACACGCAAGCGCAGTACGAATTTGCACTCGATAACCTGCGCCAGGCGTGTGTCTCGCTCAGCGTCGGGTACACGCTCTTTGAAGCAGCACAGGAGCTCAAGAAACCGGACCTCGAGCGGGAGTCTCCTTACATGGAAAAGAATTTCCCTCGCACGAAGGAATCCCTCCAGTTAGCTCTCCAAAACTATCATGAGTTAACGGATAAAATCTTTCTAAAAGAAATGTTGACTCGGGCTTCAAAGCTTTCTGTCGGACAGCGCATTCCTGCAGTTGACAGCATCATTAGAGGTGGAAATCCTGCAGAAGCAATTGACCGATTCATCGACAGGGCATATGCTACTTCAACGATGAATGACGAGAAGCCAGTGATGGACGCACTGGCAAAGTCGCCGGAGGAGCTCGAGCAGCTCAACGATCCTTTCCTCCAGCTTGCGAAGGCGTTATTCCCAACATACCAACAGCTCAAAGAAACGCGACAGCGGCGCGAAGGTATTCTCTCGAAGAATTCTGGCCTCCTTGTCGACGTAAAGCAGCAACTCCTGAAGAAAGATTTCATCCCGGATGCAAATAGTACCCTTCGCCTCACATTTGGCAACGTGAAAGGTTACTCCCCCGCCGACGCGCTGTATGCTTCTCCAATTACGACACTTCGTGGCGTCATCGACAAAACAACCGGCGAGGAACCATATAACACGCCGCAGAAGATCATCGAACTCTACAAAGCAAAGAACTTCGGACGGTTCAAACATAAGAAACTTAATGATGTTCCCATTGCTCTTCTGTACAACCTCGATACGACGGGCGGGAATTCTGGCAGTCCATTGTTGAATGCACGAGGCGAGCTTGTCGGTGTGAACTTTGACCGTGCCTATGAAGCGACGATCAATGATTATGCCTGGAGTGAAAGTTATAGTCGCTCCATTGCCGTTGATATCCGCTACGTCTTATGGGTGATGCAGAAATTTGCCGGCGCCGACTTTCTTTTGAAAGAGATGAGAGTTCAAACCTCTTCGTGACTCTTTGGTGGTTTTAATCCGATGTTCCGTCAGAAGAGGTCTTCTCTATACCTCGGTTGTCGTCTATACGTAACAACCACCGTGATTTGATTTCACCGAACCCTTTTCTTGCGAACCGCTTGACCTTCTCTCCCCTAATCGTTAGATTGGGACACATTTATTTTCATTTATCATGTTGAACTAATGAAATTCTTACTATCGTTATTCCTCACCTTCATTTTCATAACTGCAGCTCCCTCCCAATCACGTGGTCGGTTAGATAAGAGAACGCTCTACGCCCTGACAAGCACCGATAAACGAACAATCATTGCCGTTGGCGAGTCCGCGACGATTACGCGGACACTCGACGGAGGGAAAACGTGGAGAACAACCATCCATGCAGGTGGTGCTTCCGACGATTTGTACTCTGTTGCATTCGCCGACTCGATCCATGGCTGGGCAGTCGGCAGGAACAGCCTCGTGCTGAGAACAAAGGATGGCGGTATATCTTGGTCCCGACAAGATATGAAGCTTACTTCAAGCCTATCAGGCATTCGCTTTAGCGACCCCCGACGAGGATGGATTGTTGGAGCGAGAGGCATCATTTTGAAAACGTCCAATGGTGGTGTAACGTGGAAACGCCAGACAAGTCCGACCACCACAGATCTTTGGGCACTATCGCTCACCGACACAAACCATGGATGGATTGTGGGCGCAGGTGGCACTGTGCTAAAAACAGATGATGGTGGTACAACATGGACCGAATCGAATACCGGTTTAACCGTCTTCTACTACTCAGTCCAATTTCTTGACACATCAACCGGCTGGATCGCTGGCGGCTATGGAGCCATCCTTAAAACCACCGACGGAGGTAAGTCATGGATCAAACAGAATCAAGATCCGGATTTCCAATTCTTCAAGACCAACACCTTTTACTACGCTATGGGCTTTTTGAATCGGATGACAGGATATCTTATGGGAAGCCGTGGGACCATCATGCGAACAACCGACGGTGGTGACAATTGGATAGAAGAAAAGAGCATCTCGCGCGAATTACTCCATGCCGTGCACTTTACCGATGACCGAACCGGATGGGTGGTTGGATCCGATGGAACAATTCTCACGACAACTGATGCAGGTTCGTCGTGGAACGTTCACGTCTCCCACACAGTAAAAAAATGAGAACGACGATCCAAAACTTGAACAATCTCTTCCGCAGTGTCCGCGAAGAGAAGATCACCTCGACTTCCCTATCCGAGGCGGTGAACTGAAGTATTACCCGTAACAATCTTTTCCTATCTTTTCATCACACAAATTGCGTTTTACCGTTTTTCGTCTTACATTTTGTCTGGTTTTTTCATCACTAAGAATATTGAATGCAACTACGAAAACTGTATCGCACCATAGAGAACATCGCCTCGCGCAATGTCGACAACGAAGAAGACCTACTGAAAGACGTCATTCAAGAAATCGTCCGGAGCGAGGAGATCAACATCAAAGGCGGACGCATTTGGAAATTCGATCCGAAAACTGGGAGTTATGTCTTACTCCACCAGCTCGGCGAGATGGCTCCGATCCGACAACACTACCGCGTCAAAGTAAAGGACTATCCGATTTTCCTGGAGTTACCGAAACTTCGCACGGTGTTGGGGAACGAGCAAGACCAATACCTCAGGAAGCATGGCATCCTTAATTACTCCGCAACAGGCATCGGTGAGACGATTCGGTGGAAGGGAAACACCTTATATCGCTATATCTTAGCGTTTAACGCCGATCATCTGAATGAGACGCTGACATCGACCCTCAATATCATCAGCTCCGCACTGAGCTCCGTCCTCCGGACGAAGAAAATCGAGCGCAAAGCACAGGTACTTGAACGTGACATCGATAAGGCGCGAGACATTCAGAAAAGCATCTTGCCGCAGCACGAAATGCGATTCCAGTCGTACGAGCTTTACGGGGTTTCGATACCAGATAGAATTGTAGGTGGCGATTTTTTTGATTATCTTCAGGTTGATGGCGACAACGAGAGGATCGGGGTTGTCATCGGCGATGCTGCGAGTAAGGGACTCTCCGCTGCCGCGCAAGCATTGTATACCTCGGGGGCGCTGAGGATGGGGTTCGAGTATCAAACAAAAATCAGCTCACTCTTGTCGCGCGTGAACCGACTCCTCCACAAGACATTTTCAGAAGAGCATTTCGTCACGCTCGTCTATTGTGAGTTGACTGATGATAAAAATGGATTGGTCATCTATGCTAACTGTGGACACAACAACCCGATCCTTCTCCGGGCACGCAACACTGCCGGGGAAATGATCGAGACCACGGGACAAATCCTCGGTCCGTTTCCCAATGAATCATTTAAAACAGATAATTTCCTTATGAACAAGGGTGATATCTTATTGCTCTATACAGATGGCGTCTCTGAAGCGACGAACGAACATGGAGAATTCTACGGAGAACAACGCATCATCGACCGTCTCCTCGAACACCGCGAACAAAATGCGAAGGATATCACGTGCCTGATTCTCGACGACGTCCAGAAGTTCAATAGCGTCGGGACGCAGTCCGACGACAAGACCATCGTCACTATCAAACGAATACAATAACGTAAGACACGGAGGTTTCGTTGTGAATGAACAATCAAAATGTATCGGAACAATTTCGGCGGTCAGTAATAGCAGCGTTTCAGCGATGTTTCGCGACAACGTTTCTCAGGGTGCATTAAGCGAGATCTCCAGTGATGCTGGCAAGCTCGGATCGTACGTCGTCATGCAAGACGGGGACCGCTCGATTATCGGGAGTATCTCGGCAGTCCGCACATCCGAAGCACCTTCGTTGGGCACCGAATTGTTCGCCGCAACAGCCAACAAACAGTATATGGAGATTAAACTGATCGGGACAATGCGCAATGGAAGATTCGAGCGCGGTGTTTCATCCTTTCCAACGCTCGGAAGCTCTGTGTACGCTGCTGATGTGGCAGATCTCAAAACGATCTTTTCCACTTACCGTGAGACAGACTTCTCGATTGGGAATCTCTCTCTCTTCGACCAAGAACGACTCTACCTGGATCCAAACAAATTCTTTGCAAAACATATCGCCCTGTTCGGTTCGACAGGCTCAGGAAAATCCTGCACCACCGCATCCATTCTCCAGAAAGTCAGCACCATGGAGAATACTCACATCATCCTCCTCGATCTCCATGGCGAGTACGCACCCGCATTCAGCCCCAACGGCAATATTATCAAGATTACAGAACTTGAACTCCCGTATTGGCTGATGAATTTCGATGAGCTCGTGGAAACATTCATCGACGAAAATGAAACATCAGCAAACAACCAAGTGATGGTGATGAAGGAAGCGATCCTCGACTCGAAACGCGGCAAGAACATGCCACTCAAAGATTATCTCACGATCGATACACCTGCGTATTTTGATTTCCTTGAGGTAAGCGCACGGATGCGATCACTCGACACGGAGCGCACATTGAGCGGTAAAGAAGGACCGTTTTACGGTCAGTTCACACGGTTTCTGGTTCGTCTCGAGAGCAAGCTCACAGACAAGCGCTACGAATTCCTCTTCAAGCCGAAGAAGTATCGTTCATCGGACACGCTGACCGAGCTCATCGGCAAGCTCTTTGGTCTGGATTCGGGCAAGCAAGTAACCATTCTCGACCTCAGTCGAGTGCCCTTCGATGTCATTAACGTCTTGGTCTCGCTCCTCGGCAGAATCATCTTCGACTTCAACCTCTGGAATCCCGCGCGTCACGACTTCCCGGTGTTGGTTGTGTTCGAAGAAGCCCATACATATCTCTCATTGACGGGAAGAAGTAAAGCCGCACGAAAAACCGTTGAGCGTATAGCAAAGGAGGGAAGAAAATACGGCGTCAGCTCGATGATCGTCAGTCAACGGCCATCGGAGATTTCTGAAACAATCACTGCACAATGTAACAATTTTGTGGCGATGCGTCTCCTGAACCCGAACGATCAGAACTATGTTCGAAAGCTCGTCCCCGACGCACTCTCCGAGATCATCGATATCCTCCCGACATTGCAACAGGGGGAAGCATTTCTCATCGGAGATGCAGTTGCCCTCCCAACACGAGTCAGGGTGGATATGCCCTCTCCCGAGCCCGCAAGTGGAGACATTAAATTCTTCCAGAAGTGGCAGCGGCGCGAAACAGCCACCAACGTTTCAGAAGTGGTCAACAATTGGTGGAAACAGATAAGGACGTAAAGCTGATATCAAAACGCACGAAAGCGAAAAGCCGATCCGTCGTTAAACGAGATCGGCTTTTGCTTGTTCATCATCTTCTGCCCATTAGAGTGCGTTATCTTTGTAGAGTAGAATAATGGCGCAGGGATGTTGACCCTGTTTCCAATTAAACCCTCGTCGCACCGGACATGAGGTTTTCCCTCATCCGGCGCTCCTGAACTTCTTCTACATCAAAGTTTACAGCCACTGAACGTGGTAGTCG
>JACOSX010000098.1 GCA_016178625.1 Ignavibacteria bacterium | reverse complement strand
TTATTGAGTGTTTGGTTTTGTTTCACTGGTTACCTCAATCACTCCATGAACCTTCCACAGTTGTGTCAAGAAGCGATGGTGAGACGGATGCTTGTCGCAGAACTGCAATCTAAGTTTGGAAGTATTGTGGTTTATCCGCTCAATATCAAGCTCTGAAAGATCAACGTCATGCTCGCCAAGTATGGTGGCAAGTTCAGAGCGTGTCCTTCCTCCATCGTCAGCAAAGATTACGTTGCAGGAGATGAAGTGACACTTTCCCAAAAGGCGAGGCTCGATTTTTGCGAGACCAACCAGCGTAAGTAGAACAAGGATTGTGCAGAGAAATCCCAACAGTGGAAAGCCTGCACCGATCAAAAGCCCTATGCCCGCTACGACCCAAATGGTTGCCGCCGAAGTGAGTCCGGTGATGGTTCCCCGCGACTGAATGATGGTGCCAGCGCCGAGGAAACCAATGCCTGTAACCACCTGGGCGGCGATGCGGGTTGGGTCAGCGTTAAGAATGCCTAACTTCGTGAAGATGAATTCCGAGACGAGCATATAGAGAGTCGAGCCAAGGCAGATCAGCGTATTTGTGCGGAACCCTGCGGGTTTCCCTTTTCGCTCGCGTTCGATGCCGATGAGAGCGCCGCATAAGACAGCAAATCCTGCGCGCACGAAAAATGTGGTCAGAGTAGAAAGGAAGAACTCGTGGGTTTCCATGAATTGTAATTACTTTGCAGGGATGGGTTGCTCGGAGAGTACCTGTTCATAATATCGGACGTATTGGTCGATCACCTTTTCTGCATTGAACACTTCCACCGCCCGCTTACGGCTTGCTTGGGCAAAGAGCTTGTACTTCGGATTGTTCGTTAAAAGATCGATCGCGTATTTTGCCATGCGCTCAATGTCACCAATCTCAGCGATGTAACCAGTCTCTCCATGAACAATCAGTTCTGGTAATCCACCAACGCTCGATGCGATCACGGGAAGTTCACATGCCATAGCTTCGAGGGCGGATAATCCGAAGCTCTCCGATTGACTGGGTATGAGAAAAAGATCCGCCGCAGAAAGGAGTGCAACAAGTTCGACCTGCTTGCCGAGGAATTTTACATCATCGATGATATCCAACTCCCGTACAAGCTGTTCACAGTTGGAGCGGTCGGGTCCATCTCCAACCAAGATGAGCTTGGCAGGGATTTTTTGCCGCACGAGATTAAATATACGGACAACATCCTGAACCCGTTTGACGGTTCGGAAATTCGATACATGGATTAAGACCTTTTCTCTTTGAGGTGCGAGGTAATTGCAGATTCTTGATGTATCAATCCGTCGATATTTGTGTGTGTCAACGAAGTTCGGTATAACCTGTATATCTTTCTCAATATGATAATTGGTGAGTGTTTTCTCTTTGAGGAATCGTGAAACGGCGGTGACACCATCACTCTGTTCAATGCTGAACTTCATTACCGGAAGGTAGCTCGGCTCAAGGCCGACAAGGGTGATGTCGGTTCCGTGCAGCGTGGTCACAATCTTGATTGCTCCATTGCCGAGAATTTGTTTCGCAAGGTAGGCGCTCGTTGCATGGGGAATAGCGTAATGTGCATGAACGATATCTAGATTCTCGAATCGGGCGACTTCTACGATCTTGCTTGCGAGGGCGGGGGTGTATAATGGGAAATCGAACAACGGGTAGCTTGAAATCTCTACTTCATGGTAGACGATGTTACCGCTGAACCCATCTAACCGAATGGGCATCGCGTAGCTAATGAAGTGAACCTTATGCCCGCGCTCCGCAAGTACTTTGCCAAGTTCAGCAGCGACGACACCGCTTCCTCCGTATGTCGGATAACATGCGATTCCAATGTTCATATCAGGTCCGCTGCAAATTAAAGAGAAAACGGAACAAACACAACTTGCCGAACACATCGTTGAAGTATTTGTCGGCCATTTATCTTTGGAACCGAATTCGAACTATTTTAGTTGAATGTTGTGACCGTATGAAATTTTAAGTAGCTACCATAAGATGAATGTTGAGCGATTGCCATCATATAGGGTTAAAGACGTTCCGATGTTAAGTGTGATATCAAGCCAAATTGCCATCACAATTAAAAAAAAATAATTGGGGAGGGGATTGTTTTTTTAGAAATTTTGTTTATATTTGGTATAGAATCTTGCCCAATTTGTTGGAAATAATCCAATTAAAAGCATATGTGAAAGGATTGCTTACAGTGAAGCAAAAAGCGAAGGTTATCGGTATTGTTATTACAAGTTGTCCATGTTGTGGAAATCCCATCAATTTCGATCGTCAAGTTACTAAAGTGTGCGCCTACTGTGAGGAAATCGTTCACATTGACTTAGATAAGGTCGAAGTTAGCCTGCATGGTCCCACAACCCCCGAAGGAAAGAGACTGAAAATCAGTATGAATTAAGTCAAGAATTTTATAGCTTGGCTTTTCGCATTGATTTTTGCTTCTCAATTCATTACATTGAGTTAGTAAAGTAGATTCCGCATGTCGGAATCTTTTTTTGACCATAATTCAGACTTGAATGGTCGTATTTTCAGGATAGGTAATGTTTCAGTTATCAAAACGCGTTGAATACGGTCTGATCGCCATGAGACACATGGCAGCCAGATCGGCTGGTCAAATCTGTACAGCGAAGGAAATCGCTGACAGGTACCATATCCCTTATGAACTTCTCGCCAAAGTAATGCAAAGGCTTGCAAAGAAAGGATTCATCACCTCGTACCAAGGAGTACATGGTGGCTACATTCTTGTGCGGAGTCCAAACGATCTGAAAGTATCAGAGATCATCAAAGCGATAGAAGAGAAAGATACTGTGACCATCCTTCAGTGTGAAGCAGAAAGCCCGGAAGATTGTATTATCCATACCACATGCACAATCAAGGATCCACTCGTTAAACTACAGAATAGCATCAACAAAGTGTTTGACGATCTCACAATCATGGAAATGGTTTGATGATGCTTCCGATCTATATGGATTATCATGCAACGACGCCCGTGGACCCTCGTGTTGTCGAAGCGATGATGCCATTTTTCTCTGAACGGTTTGGCAATCCGGCGAGTCGACAACACCAGTTCGGCTGGATTGCCGAAGAAGCAGTCGAATCTGCTCGTACGATGATCGCACAACTTATTGGAGCCGAAACAAAGGATATCATTTTTACGAGCGGTGCTACTGAATCAAACAATTTGGCAATCAAAGGCATTGTCGAAGCGTGGAAGCAGAAAGGCAACCATATCGTCACTGTACAGACTGAACACAAATCTGTTCTTGATACGTGCAAGAAACTGGAGAAGTCTGGTGTTCTGGTGACCTACTTGCCGGTCGATGAATATGGGATGATCGATCTGAATCAGTTGCAAGACGTTATAACCCCTAAAACCATCATCGTTTCGATCATGACTGCTAACAATGAGATTGGAACGATCCAAGAAATTGAGCAGATAGGAAAAATCTGTCGCGAAAAAGATGTCTTCTTCCATACAGACGCGACACAGGCAATCGGGAAAATTCCATTGAGTGTCAAAAGTTCACAGATTGATTTGATATCTTTTACAGGACACAAGATCTACGGTCCGAAAGGTGTTGGTGCATTGTATGTGCGTAGCTCAAGTCCTCGTGTGAGACTTTCTCCACAGATGGAGGGTGGCGGACACGAACATGGTATGCGATCAGGGACGTTGAATGTTCCGGGGGTTGTGGGCTTGGCGAAAGCTCTTGAGGTCTCGGTTCAATCGATGGAAGACGAGTCGAACCGGTTGTTATCGCTTCGTGATAGGATGTTTGACCGCTTGACACGGGAACTCGATGAAGTGTTTCTCAACGGTCATCCAGCTCGGCGGTTGTCACATAATTTGAACGTGAGCTTTTTGCACGTGGAAGATAACGCGCTGATGATGAGCATGAAAGACATTGCCCTGTCGACGGGTTCCGCGTGCAGCACTGCTAACCCTGAACCATCGCACGTGCTCAAAGCACTTCGTCTACGGACTGAACGATTACATTCCGCGATTCGTTTTGGGTTGGGTAGATTCACGACTGCTGAGGAAGTTGATTACGTCCTCGATCGTGTGATCGAAAATGTGAAGAAGCTCCGCGAGCATTCACCGACGTACCGCAAGGTGCGGGAACAGTCAATATTTCACTCACTGTGAAGGTAGAATTCGATGAAAAAAGAAGTTGAAACTATCATCAACAATCAGACAGAATTTCTGAAATATTTGAAGTCCAAATTCACACTCATCCACATGTCGAATTTTTTCTTTCGAGACTTTCATTATGGGGTGATGTCATACTTACAAGATCACGGAACAAAGATGAAATACCATGATGCTGAACATGTCGCTCGGGAGGTTGGTGCCGTGCTGGAGGAAAAGGGAATCTTCAAGAAGATTGACCATCAGTCATGGTTGTTGAACTATCCAGAGTTCGCTCTACCGCGAGTGGAGAAGATCGAGAAAAAAGCATCCTAACATATTTCTTTGTGAAAGATTAGGCACGATTATGAGCACTGAAACAAGTACGATCCAACAATTAGCAGACCGCGATTACAAGTGGGGGTTTGTCACAAAGATTGAGGCCGACACCGCCCCGCGCGGCCTCAATGAAGATATCATTCGATTTATCTCTGCAAAGAAAAACGAGCCGGAATGGTTGCTTGAGTGGCGACTCAAAGCCTATCGTCATTGGTTGACGATGGAGGAACCAAAGTGGCCCAACGTTCACTATCCAGCCATCGATTATCAGGATGCGATTTATTATTCGGCACCTAAGCAAAAGAACGGGCCAAAGAGCCTCGATGAAGTTGATCCTGAGTTGCTGAAGACCTATGAGAAACTGGGTATCTCGCTCACCGAGCAGCAACGTCTGACGGGCGTGGCCGTTGACGCTGTCTTCGATAGCGTCTCCGTGGCGACGACGTTTAAAGAAAAACTCGGTGAACTTGGAGTAATCTTTTGCTCGTTTTCGGAAGCAGTGCGTGAACATCCGGATCTTGTAAAGCAGCATCTTGGTTCAGTGGTTCCCTACACCGATAATTTTTTTGCCACCTTAAACTCAGCGGTCTTCAGTGATGGATCGTTCTGTTACATCCCCAAAGGCGTCCGTTGCCCGATGGAGCTCTCGACCTATTTTCGAATCAACGCAGCGGATACGGGCCAGTTCGAGCGGACGTTGATCGTTGCTGAAGAAGGTGCTTATGTCAGCTACCTTGAAGGCTGTACTGCACCGATGCGCGATAACAATCAGCTTCACGCCGCTGTGGTCGAACTGGTTGCCATGGACAATGCTCAGATCAAATACTCCACGGTACAGAATTGGTATCCCGGCGACAAGAACGGCAAGGGTGGAATTTACAACTTTGTCACGAAGCGCGGTAAGTGTGCAGGTGTGAATTCAAAAATCTCATGGACTCAAGTCGAGACCGGTTCTGCAATCACGTGGAAATACCCAGGCGTGATATTGCAGGGCGATAATTCGATCGGAGAGTTCTACTCAGTTGCGGTCACGAACAATCGTCAGCAAGCCGATACCGGCACGAAGATGATCCATATCGGCAAGAACACAAGAAGCACGATCGTCTCGAAGGGCATCTCGGGTGGGTTCGGGAATAATTCGTACCGCGGGCTCGTGAAGATTCAGAAGAGCGCGTCAAACTCGCGCAATTTCTCACAGTGCGATTCATTGCTTCTTGGTGATAAATGTGGCGCTCATACATTTCCCTACATCGAAGTGAGAAATACCTCGTCGAAGGTGGAACATGAAGCCTCCACGTCAAAGATCGGCGAAGACCAAATCTTCTACTGCAAGCAGCGTGGTCTCTCCGCTGAAGATGCTGTCAATATGATCGTGAATGGGTTTTGTAAGGAAGTCTTTCGCGAGCTTCCGATGGAGTTCGCGGTCGAGGCGCAGAAGCTTTTGGGGGTTAGTCTCGAAGGAAGTGTTGGATAAAAAGGCAAGTCAAAAGTATCCCGAAGGTCCGAAGGACTCCTTCGGAGGATGCCTTCGGCAAACATGCAAAATGAAAAAAAGAACGATGGGGTTAATGTCAATGCTGGAAATTAAAAATCTACATGCGTCAATTAATGGAAACGAAATCCTCAGGGGGGTCAACCTGAGAGTCAACTCTGGTGAGGTGCACGCGATCATGGGTCCGAACGGCTCGGGCAAGAGCACGCTCGCACAGGTGCTTGCTGGGCGTGAGGCATACGAGGTGAGCAAGGGTAACGTTACGTACGAGGGGAACAATCTGCTCGACATGGCTCCCGAAGATCGCGCCCGAGAAGGGATCTTCCTCGCTTTTCAGTACCCGGTTGAAATCCCCGGGGTCAGCAATACATACTTTCTTAAAGCTGCGTTGAACGCGATCCGAAAACACAGAGGCTTGGAAGAACTTGATGCAGTTGAGTTTCTTTCACTCGTGAAGCAGAGGATGAAGATTCTCGATATGGACCAAAGTCTGTTAAATCGTCCGGTGAATGAGGGATTCTCTGGGGGCGAGAAGAAACGGAACGAAATATTCCAGATGGCAGTGCTCGAGCCGAAGCTTGCAATCCTAGATGAAACTGATTCAGGGCTCGATATCGATGCGCTGAGAATTGTTGCGGACGGCGTTAACAAGCTTCGAACGAAGGAGAACGCTACGATTGTTGTCACTCACTACCAGCGATTGCTGAATTATATCATTCCGGATTTCGTTCACGTGTTGGTTGACGGTCGTATCGTGAGATCAGGTGGAAAAGAACTTGCGCTCGAACTTGAAGATAAAGGTTACGATTGGGTCAGAGAACACGCTGACGTGAATGTATAGGAGCGATAGACGAAAGATGACCCAGCTAACTAACAACAGACAAAACGATTGGTGCCTTTCAAACTTTGAATTGTTCGAGAAGAGCTTGAATGGTGACTCGGCGTTGCACATTCATGCCATCCGAAAGGCGGCAATGGAACGTTTTGCAAAACTCGGTTTTCCGACAACGCGAGACGAAGAATGGAGATTCACCAGTGTTGCACCGATTGCTTCCTCAACGTTCAACGCAGTACTCGATTACGCACCCGATGGAATTACTGAAAAGAATCTCAAGAATCTCATCGTCGATGGGATGAACGGGAGTCGTCTTGTCTTCATCAATGGACATTTCTCAAGAGATCTCTCTGACTGTGGTTCATTTCCCCATGGGGTGAAAGTGGAAAATCTCTCCGGGGCGCTCAAAAATGATATTGGACTTGTCAATCAGTACCTCACTCGGTATGCACGCTATGATGACAATGCGTTCACCGCTCTCAATACAGGATTTCTGCACGATGGTGCGTTCATCTATGTGCCGGAAGGAATTGTGATTGAAGATCCGATTTATCTTGTGTTCGTCTCGACGGAATCCGATGCCTCGTTCGTGTCACATCCACGCAATCTGATCGTTGTAAGCCGCAATGCACAGGTATGCATCGTCGAGCATTACATCAGCGTTGAGAAGAATTCATATTTTACTAATACGGTCACGGAAATAGTTGCCGGTGACCACTCCGTGGTGGAACATACCAAACTCCAAAGCGAAAGCTTGAAGGCATTCCATATCGGATCGATGTACGTGCACCAGGGTCCGGCAAGCAACTTCACTTCCAATTCAATCTCCTTCGGAGGGGTGCTCGCTCGGAATAACATCACAGCGTTGCTTGATGCCGAAGGCTGCGAGTGTACCCTCAATGGACTTACACTCTCGACGGGTCAGCAACACATCGATAACCATACCACCATCGATCACGCAAAGCCGCACTGTAACAGTCATGAACTTTACAAAGCGATTTTGGATGGGAAGTCGAAGGGTGTCTTTAACGGGAAGATCTATGTGCGCAAAGATGCGCAGAAAACAGATGCAAAGCAAACCAACAAGACGTTGTTGCTTTCCGATAATGCCACGATGAATACAAAACCCCAGTTGGAAATCTTCGCCGATGATGTGAAGTGCACACACGGCGCGACTGTGGGATACCTTGATGCTGAAGCCTTATTTTATTTGCGCTCGCGGGGGATTGATAGTGAAGCCGCGCGTGATATGCTGACCTATGCCTTTGCGAGCGATGTTACCGATCGCGTGAAGATCGAAGGGGTGCGTGAGTATCTGAGCGGAGTGTTACATGCACGACTTGAACAAGGTCGATCAGAGGGATAGAGCATGAGACCTGCACATGACATGCTGACACCCGTGACAATCGAGAAGTCGTTCGATGTTGACCGCATTCGCACTGAGTTTCCCATTTTGAAACAAAGGGTCAACGGAAAGCCGCTCGCCTATCTTGACAACGCTGCAACCAGCCAGAAGCCTCAGGTTGTCATCGATGCGATGAACCGATATTATCTTGAGGAGAACTCCAACATCCATCGCGGTGTACATTTCCTTAGCGATAAAGCCACGCAATCCTATGAAGCGGCACGAAAGAAAATCCAACGCTTCATTAATGCAGCGTCTCATAAGGAGATCATCTTCGTTCGTGGGACAACGGAAGCCATCAATCTCGTCGCGCAATCCTACGGAAGAAAATATTTTCACGCGGGGGATGAGATGATCATTTCGGCGATGGAACACCATTCCAACATCGTCCCGTGGCAAATGATCTGTGAGGAAAAAGGATTGACGCTCCGAGTTATCCCGATGAATGATAAAGGTGAATTGTTCATCGACAAGTTTGAAACGATGCTGAACCCCAAGACGAAATTTGTCGCAGTTGTCCACGTCTCGAACGCTCTTGGAACAATCAATCCTGTACAGCAGATCATCGAGATTGCACATCGACGCGGTGTGCCGGTCATTGTCGATGGCGCACAAGCGGTTCCTCACATGAAGGTCGATGTCCGCGATCTCGACTGTGACTTCTACGCCTTTTCCGCGCATAAGATGTATGGACCAACGGGTGTGGGCGTTCTTTATGGCAAACAACATTTGCTCGAAGCAATGCCTCCGTATCAGGGCGGCGGCGACATGATTAAATCCGTCACGTACGCCAAGACGACGTATAACGATCTTCCAAACAAGTTCGAGGCGGGCACGCCGAACATCGTGGGCGGCGTTGGACTCGGTGCAACAATCGATTTTATGAACACGCTCGACTTCGAAGCTGCCACAGCGCATGAGCATGAGTTGCTCGAGTATGCCACTGAAGTTCTCACAACCATCAAGGGATTACGCATCATCGGAACAGCGAGAGAGAAAGCCAGCGTCGTCTCATTCGTTTTGGAAGGAATTCATCCGCACGATATCGGGACGATTCTCGATGATGATGGTATTGCAATCCGAACGGGTCATCATTGCGCTCAACCGGTGATGCAGTGTTTCGGTATACCCGCGACCGCACGTGCATCGTTCGCAATGTACAACACGAAAGAGGAGATCGATGCGCTCGTCAAAGGGATTTATAAAGTCATTGAAGTGTTCTCCTGATGTCGGCGCTTCGAGAACTCTATCAGGAGGTCATCCTTGACCATAACAAGAGTCCGCGCAATTTTCGTAGGATGGAAAAACCGGATCGGAAAGTGGAAGGATATAATCCTTTATGCGGCGATCATTACACGATTTTTTTGAAGTTGGAGAATGATATTATCAAAGATATCTGCTTCGAGGGTGCAGGATGTGCGATTTCGAAAGCGTCGGCTTCTGTCATGAGCTCGCTCGTCAAGGGGAAAACGAAAGCGGAAGCGGAGATGTTGTTCAATAGTTTTCACAGACTGGTTACGGGTGAATCGGACGGGGTGGAAGAAATCGAAAAACTCGGAAAGCTTGCCGCATTCTCAGGAGTGTCGGAATTCCCAGCGAGAGTTAAATGCGCGAGTCTTGCGTGGCATACGCTCCACGCCGCTCTGGCATCGAATGAACATCGCGTCTCGACTGAGTAAGGCGGTAACGTGAAAGTCCTCTCTCGTCCACGAATAGAACAGGATGGGAACTCCCGAAGGATCCCTCCGAAGGAGTCCTTCGGGACTCCGGACCTGTTCTACTGAATGCGCCCTTGAAGAAATTCAGAAAATTGCGTATATACGTTTAATGGAAAATCAACAACAGACAATCAGCTCGGTTGAAAAGACTGTGATCGAGGCTCAAATCATTGAAGCCTTACAGACGTGTTTCGATCCGGAGATTCCGGTCAACATCCACGAGCTTGGATTGATCTACGAAGTGAAAGTGGGTGATGTCGGAGACGTCGAGGTAAAGATGACACTCACCTCACCTCATTGCCCGGCAGCGCAGTCTCTCCCACCGGAAGTGGAAGCGAAAGTGAAGTCGGTGCAAGGGGTGACGTCAGCCAAAGTCACTGTTGTGTGGGAACCGCCGTGGAATCCGAGCATGATGTCGGAGGCGGCAAGACTCGAATTGGGGTTCATGTAACTTTATCAGAGGAACAAGATCATGTCCGAGACGATTATTACGGGAACAATTAGCAAACCGCAACTGCAGGAAGATATCACGCTCACCGCAAAAGCGGCAGAGCAAATTAAGAAGATCAAACTTGAGAACAACATCCCCGAGTCACACGGATTGCGTGTCGGTGTGAAGGGCGGCGGATGTTCCGGATTATCGTACGTGCTCGGCTTCGATGCCGAGGCGCGACCGAATGATAAAACATTTGCAATACACGGCATCACCGTCTTCATCGATCCAAAGAGTTTGTTTTTCCTTTCCGGCACCGAGCTTGATTTTCAAGACGGATTGAACGGGAAAGGGTTCGTGTTCAACAACCCGAACGCGCAAAAGACATGCGGGTGCGGGAGTTCCTTCAGCGCGTAGGTTAGAACATCTATTGATCTTCCTAATAAGGAGGAGGATATGAAAAGCAAAATATTTTTGTCATTGCTCATCTCATTATTCGCGAGTTGTTTTCCAACGGTTGTTCTGTCTCAAAGGAATCAATTATATAACCTCTATCCGGCCCCTCAACCAACGAACATTGATGCCAGTGCTTTCCTCCGCAATGGCATTGGTACCGTCATTAACGGACTTGATGATTTTACTCGCGCCTGGGGTTTTCAGACAGATCAACTGGATGACGCAGCCCAACTTGGTGTGAAATCGGCCGGATGGAATATTAGTCAATCTTCGAATTTTGTCGTCGTGGTTTCCTTGAGCGCGATCGCTCAAAGAGAGGAGGACCTTTATGCATTTAAAATTGAAGTTCACGGCGGTAGCACTGCTCTGGACGCCGGTGACAGCGAAGCATTGGGAACTCTTGGAGACGTTTCGGCCGCAAGGATGATACATCGTTAATCGTATCGACGGTCTGCGAGATGGTGAAAAGTGTCGCGAACAAGATGAAAAGGGAGCTTCTTCAGAAATCTTTTAAACGCCCAATTCCCTACGATCTTTCCCCTCACGATAATGATGCTAATGAGCAGTAGTCTTAAGAAAGCCTTTGACAGTGAACAAATATCCTTGTTGACCACACCGAAATTTTTACATCGATATTATTATGAAACGTAGAAACTTTATTCGATCCTCCATTCTCGGAGGTGCATTAGCGTTAGTCAAGAACAATCCACTCGTATCGTCAACCAAGCTGATTCAATCATTCAAGGAGCAAAACCCCATGCCATTCACATTACCCAACTTACCGTATGCCCATGATGCGCTCGAGCCGTACATCGACAAGATGACGATGGAGATCCATCACGGCAAGCATCACAACGCGTATGTCACAAATCTCAACAAAGCAATCGAGAACACGGAGTGGAACACCAAGTCCATCGAAGAAATTCTTGCCAACGTCTCGAAGCTACCCCCTGCCGTGAGAAACAACGGCGGCGGGCATTGGAACCACTCGCAGTTCTGGCAGTGGATGAAGAAGGGCGGGGGTGGCCAACCTTCAGGCGAGCTTGCCAATGCGATCAACAAAGACTTTAGCTCGTTCGATAAGTTCAAGGAACAATTCGGCAACGCGGGCATCACGCGCTTCGGCTCCGGATGGGCATGGCTCATCAAGCAACACGATAAACTTGTTGTTGCTTCGACTCCCAATCAGGATAACCCACTGATGGATCTCGCCGAGACGAAGGGCACGCCAATCCTCGGGCTCGACGTGTGGGAACATGCATACTACCTCAAGTACCAGAACCGCCGTCCCGATTACGTCGCAGCATGGTGGAACGTCGTGAATTGGGATGAGGTGGCGAAGCGGTTTGCGACAGCGAAGTGACCGCCCTTTTCTGGCGGTCATCCTGAGTCCCCGACGAAGTCGGGGCGAAGGATCGCCCTCACCTCGACGTAGTCGGAGCAGGGGGGGGATGGTAAAGAAGTCCAAAGGTCGGCGATGAGCCGACCTTTTTGTTTTCCAGCTTGAAAGTCAGAAATGTTCTTGGTACATTTGCGGGAAGCTGCAGTCGCAATCTATCACTGCAAAACGATATGATAGGCTGCAGCCGCGGTCTAATGACTAGTGAGGCAGCAACTACGTTATTATAGGAGTCCAAATGGGACGAAACACCAAGTACATCGAGTTCCTGAAAATTCTGCAAGAAATAATGGATGCTGACACTCCCGACTTTGCAAAGGCGTTAGACAAACAATATACGAATGTCATGCAGTATTTGAAAGGTCAAAAGGAGCCTGGCAAAAGAGTTGTTCAAACTGCCATTCGTCATTTATCCGAATGGCATGTTGAACGAGTTTTTGAAGTCGAAACTATTCCTGACCCTTTGACTTCTATTCCACAACAACCCGGCATTTACGCTTTGTACGACTCTGCAGGTAACACACTTTACGCTGGACAGGCGAAGAAGCTTCGAGTTGAAATCGCCCAGACATTAAATCGAAAAGTCAATTTCACAATCAGAGTTGGGCCCAACCTTTCCAAGAAGGCTAATCCGAAATTCAAGGAAGTCGCAACTCGCGTCAGCGCATACGTTGTGGAATCAAATCGCCTCAGACACAATCTTGAAGCATTGCTACTCCGAGTTTTCCCCAATCACAGTCACAACAACAAACGTGGAAACTTTAAGTAGAATAGCCACAATAAAAGGGGGCTGGCTAACCAGGCACTCAACCTGACGGAAATAGCGACGAGCGAACTTAATGCCCACGCACAAGAAACTGCATTTCGATTCGATACTGGAACAGTCGCGCAATAAACTTTGGGGATGCCATTTCGGTGTTCCAAATTCTATTGCTCGACAGTTGATTGACGGCAAGTCGCGTCGCGTGATCTGTACGATGAACGATTCCGCAGAACACCAATGCGCCTTGTTACCGCGCGGCAACGGCTCGTTTCTGATTACCGTGAATAAACAATTGCGCGACGCGCTCGGCCTGAACATCGGAATGGCGGTACGAGTGAGCCTGCGCAGAGACGACAGCAAGTATGGCTTGCCGATGCCTGAAGAACTCGATGAACTGCTTTGCCAGGATGCGGAAGGCAAACGTCTCTTTCATACTCTTACAGCCGGGAAACAGCGAACGTTGTTGTATATCATCGGGTCGGTGAAGAATTCAGAGAAACGTGCAGTACGCGCCATTGCCGTTGTCAATCACCTCAAAGCCAACAAAGGTAAGATCAATTACAAGCAGTTGAACGTGATGCTGAAAGATCAACGCTGTTGATTAGAACTACTTGCCGTTGTTCACTCGTTCCCACACGTTCCAGCATAGGAACGCACAATGCCGGAGTTCCAATGTTACGTACCTTCGTCCGCAAGAATGGACGCAGAAAGCATTCCGCCGCAGAGTGGCGGAACGAGGTGAAAGGCTTAGTCGTTGTGTTGGAGCGTTCAGAATGAAAACCCTTGGAATCATTGGAGGCATCGCGCCGGAATCAACCGTCGAGTACTACCGCTTGATCGTTGCGGCTTACCGCAGGCAGAAACCGGATGGCAGTTACCCGCCAATCATTATCAACAGTATCGACCTGAAGAAGATGCTGGACTTGATAGCTTCGAACAAGCTTGCCGATGTCACAGACTATCTGCTGGGAGAAGTGCGGAAGCTTGCACGCGCTGGAGCCGATTTCGGGTTGTTAGCTGCGAACACTCCACACATTGTCTTCGAGGATATTCAACGTCAGTCGCCTATTCCACTGGTCAGTATCGTGGAGTCGGCGTGCGAAGCCACAAAGGCTTTGGAGTTGAAACGAGTGGGCTTGTTTGGTACACGCTTCACCATGCAAGGGAAATTCTATGCAGGGGTCTTCTCACGACAGGGAATCGCCCTCATCGTGCCTGAGTTGGAAGATCAGGAGTACATTCACAACAAATATATGAGCGAGTTGGTCAACGGTGTCTTTCTTGATGAAACGCGGGAGGGATTGCTGGCGATTGTCGATCAGTTGAAAGAAAAGGCGGACATTCAAGGTTTGATTTTAGGCGGAACAGAACTGCCCCTGCTTCTGCGAGACGTCGCTGACAGAGGGATTCCATTCTTGGACACGACAAGGATTCACGCAGAACGTGCAGTGGCTCAGATGTTGTCGTAGGTAGCTGACGAACAAGAAAATATCATTTATTTTTTACGTTAGAAGTGAAAACACATCGCGCGCAAATTACAACCAGTCGCTTTTGTGTTGGAAAGTTGCACGCGACTTAGTTCCAGTCCGTTAGGCAGCATCTTTCTGACAACATCAAGACGAGAATTGTCATGACAAATACGAAGGGAAGACCAGTGCTTACGTGGGGTGTCCAAGAGAAGGATGGCCATAAGCCTCTGATGACGCTCTCTTATAATTTGTGGATGACACCCGAAGAGGCCATCGAGGGGTACTGCAAGTTGACGGGAAAGAGTTGGGATCAACTCACAAAGGAAGGTGTTCAACTCGTCCAGAACACCGTTGTGGTTTATGACGGGACCGATCAACAGAATTCCAAATCTTCAGGTGCTGCCTAAACCAAGGACTCAAGCCGACGGTTACAGCGGAATCGCGATGACATGAGCGTTTCCGTTTGTCACTATCTTCATTTCTCGGTACATTCACGGAGCAAATAAACTATTGCAGTTGTAGTCTAATCATATGTTAGGCATCAGAAACCAATGAGCCATACCAATCTCAAAGTCGCGGCTGCGCAGCTTACGGATGCGTGGACATCTACCGTTGTCGCAAGAGTTGGCGGCGTCAATCTGAAGGTGCTCCGGATGGATGGCACACCGTATGCAGATGAAAGCCACGAGTACCCCGAAGGGCTGCTCGTTATCGACGGGCTCCTCAATCTCACCATCGATGGGACCACAATCAAAGTCAATTCAGGCGAGCTCTTTGTTGTGCCGTCGGGTGTAGTTCATGGTGTCGGCCCAGGAAGCGCCGGCACACTGGTTGTGTTCGACGTATGAAGCCTAACCATCGGTTCCAGCCGACGCGCTTGTCAAAAATAAAGTCGAAACATTTTACGTTCAATCACCGACCAAGCGAGGTGTAAAACAAAAATATTTTCCACCGCGTTGGAATGTTTGCACGCAGCTTTTTATCCGCCAACTTTCGCGCTGGTTGCGTCCCGATGTTGTTTATCGGGATGGCGGGAGCTCCAGTTCGTTAGCCAGCGCCAGCAGGTGAAGAAGTCAGCTTGGTAGGACAGGATTCCTATTAGAACTCCGAGTTCTTCTAGAACTCGGAGTTCTTGGCAGCGAAGTGTTTGCATCCCACCCAAAAAATTTCTATTTTCACTTCTGATGGAACAATCACACCGAGAGCAGACGCCGCTGGCGTCAGTGAATGAGAAAGCGGATCAGCGTCCGCAAGATCATTACTGGCAGTACTGTGTCAATTGCGGCACGAAGCTGGAAGGAAGAAAGTGCAAACTCATCTGTCCGAAGTGCGGATTCTACCACTCGTGTAGTGAACCCTAATAGAAATTTTCGGAGATCAACATGAATAAGAAAAGAATTAATGCAAAGAAGAAACACCGCAAGAATATCAATCGCGTGAAGGCAAAACGTCAGGCGATGTTGACGAAGAAGAAGAGCCCCACGTCCTAGTGCTCTTAGGGTATCTTCGGATACCCTTTTTTATCGTTAAGTGTAAATGATGCAAACAGTGACATCGACATATACGTTTGGCGCGAAACAATACGATCTGACCGCCCGAACCCACATCATGGGGATCTTGAATGTTACTCCTGATTCGTTTTTTGATGGGGGACAGTTTTTCAGTGTTGAACAAGCGGTCGCGCGCGGACGTGAGATGGTCGATGAAGGAGCGGACTTCATTGATATCGGCGGCGAATCCACGCGTCCGGGCTCTGAGCCGCCTCCCCTCGATGAGGAATTAAGACGCGTATTGCCGGTCATCGAACGACTGGCGAAAGCAACGGATATTCCGCTTTCCATCGACACATATAAGGCGTCGGTTGCCGAACAAGCACTTGAAGCGGGTGCCGTGGTCGTGAACGATATCTCAGGTTTGCACTTCGATGATCATCTCGCGGATGTCACAGCGAAGCATAAGGCGTCGATCGTGTTAATGCATATCCAGGGAACACCCAAGACCATGCAGGAGAATCCTCACTATGAGAATCTTGTTGAGGAAATTTGTCATTATCTTGAAGAAGGTGTCCGGATCGCTGAACGTAAAGGCATCGAACAGATTGTGGTTGACCCGGGAATTGGTTTCGGAAAAACACTCTACCATAATCTGGAGCTTATCCGGAGGTTAAGGGAGTTTCAACGGTTAGGCTATCCCGTGCTTGTCGGTCCGTCGCGAAAAGCGTTCATCGGAAAAGTTTTGGATTTGCCTGTGGACCAGAGAATCGAGGGCACAGCAGCGGCAGTCGCCGTGTCGATCATGAACGGTGCAAACATTGTCCGCGTCCATGATGTTAAACAAATGAAACGAGTCGCGCACGTTGTCGATGCCATCGTGCGTGCGTGATCTATTAAGGGTACAATAACAGCTGCCATTTACTTTTTCATTTTAACTTTTGAATTGAGTTCATGGAACTCTTCCGAATAGGTTTCCTCAGCGTCAGCATTATTGACCTCCTCGACGTCGCACTTGTGTCGTTCATCTTCTACAGATTGTACATGGTGATGCGGGGAACGGTGGCGGCGCAGATTTTCGTCGGCCTTGTCTTAATTATGGGGTTCTCATTCGTCGCACAAGCGATCAACTTCAAAGCGATGAACTGGATTTTGCGAACGCTCACGGATATCTGGGTGATTGCATTCATTGTTCTTTTCCAACCGGAGCTACGTCGGCTTCTGGTCTTGATCGGACGTAACCGAGTGGTTCGGTTATTCCTCCGTCTCGATGTTGAAGAATCTATAGAAGATATCGTCACCGCCGCTACCGAGCTCGCGAGGAAGCATCACGGGATGCTTGTAGTGATTGTACGATCGACCGGATTGCGAGTGTTCGTTGAGACGGGGCTGCAATTGCAAGCGAGGATCAGCAAGGCGCTTCTCGTATCAATTTTTAATCCGCGGTCACCCTTGCACGATGGCGCTGTCATCGTTCGCGACCGTGTCATCGAATCTGCGCGAGTCACCTTGCCACTCTCACAAACATCGAACATTGGCGATTACATTCTGGGAATGCGTCATCGTGCAGGACTGGGAATCTCAGAACAAGCCGATGTCGTTGCTGTGATTGTTTCAGAGGAAACCGGAAGAATATCGCTTGCCGACAATGGTGTGTTAATTCGGGGACTCTCGACAAGCGAATTGCGCAGCGAGTTGCACACACGTCTTGCGACGCCCGCTGATAAGTCAGCAAAGTCAATCTGGAAAGTGTTGAGGGCACATGGGTAGTAAACAGGCACCACATAGATTGTCGGAGGAGGAACCGTCGCGGAAGCCACTGACACGATTTGAGGGTGAGCGTCATGAAATGATCGAGCTCTTGCGCAAGCGCGGTATTCGTGACGAACGATTGCTTAAAGCGATGGCTTCAATCGACAGGCGTGAATTTGTTCACAGTCCTTTTGTCAATCGAGCGTATGAAGATTCGGCACTCCCAATCGGAGATGGACAAACCATCTCACAACCCTTCACCGTTGCGTACATGACCGAGGCGTTAGAAGTGAACAAAGGAGACAAGATCCTTGAAATAGGTACCGGCTCGGGCTATCAGGCGGCGATCCTCGCGGAAATGGGCGCGCGGGTGTTCACCATCGAACGCCATATGGATTTACTCACTGAAGCGCGCAAACGCTTCGATAAGTTCGGCTATCAGATCGCTTCCAAGTGTGGCGACGGAACAATAGGGTGGAAAGAATTTTCGCCGTTTGATGGCATCATCGTCACTGCCGGCGCTCCGGATGTTCCCCGGCCCCTTCTTGATCAATTACGTGACGGTGGCATGCTCATCATCCCGATCGGCGACACGGAGCTCCAGACGCTTTATGTTATCAAGCGTATTCGAGATAACTTTGAAACGCGCGAGACGGCTGGATTCAAGTTCGTTCCTCTCATCGGTAAGAAGGGGTGGAAGTAGCAGGATCGGTATGCGATGGGTCGGTTGAGACATGAGTCGGTCGTCCAGCGCAAGTAACACATCGCCGTTCAGTCGACCCGAGAAATCGGTTCTCGTTATTGTGGGCCCCACCGCTTCAGGAAAAACCCCCATAGCTCTTCAGGTAGCATCTCAGCATGATGGAGAGATCATTTCGGCAGATTCGCGACAGATTTACAAGTTCATGGATATCGGGACCGCGAAGCCTTCGCCGGAAGATCGCAGAAGAGTGAAACACTATTTTGTCGATGATCTCAATCCAGACCAATGGTTCAATGCGGGTGAGTTTGGCATGAAGGGACGCGAAGTGATCGACGAAATTGTACGACGGGACAAAACTCCAATTGTCGTTGGCGGATCTGGGTTGTATGTGCAGGCGCTTGTGGATGGATTCTTTGAAGGACCCGGCGCTGATCCGGAGATCCGCAATAGGCTCGAAGATCGTATACGCATCGAGGGGGCAGAGAGGGTTCTCGAAGAAGTGCGGCGCATTGATCCTGCGGCTGCCGCAACGATGCTTCCGAGCAACACGCGAAGAATCGTACGTGCACTTGAGGTCTATCAAATTACCGGTGTGCCCATTTCTCAATTACAGAAGTCTCGCGTCGAGATCAATTTTCAATCTGTCTTTGTTGGTCTTTGGTGGGAACGGAAACATCTGTACGAGCGAATCAATACCCGAGTGGATCGGATGCTCGAACGCGGTTTGATCGATGAAGTGAAAATGTTGCAGGAGAAAGGTTATTCGCCGAAGTTGACAGCGCTGCAAACGGTGGGCTATAAGGAAGGATTCGAGTTTCTTCGCGGTGAGATCGATTACGATCATATGGTGTTTCTGATGAAGAGGAACTCTCGTCGGTATGCTAAGCGACAGTTAACCTGGTTTAGATCCGACACACGCATTCGATGGTTCAACATTCACGCCGAGGATGATTTCCCCCGCATCGCATCCGAGATTTGCAATTATTATTCTCAGTATGGGAAATAGCAATGATGCACGAGACCTGGATCTATGTTGTTACACTCCTTGCATCCATGCTCACGCTTGTGGCGGGATTCGGCTTGGGGACAATCCTGACGCCGGTGTTCACGTTGTTCTACGATGTGAAACTTGCCATTCTCCTTGTTGCGATCGTTCATTTCGTGAACAACGCACTCAAATTTCTCCTCTTCAGAAAATATATCGATCTCTCGATCATCAAACGCTTCGGTCTTCTTAGCGTCGTAGGGTCGATCCTCGGTGCTGCTCTCCAATTGTATCTGCAGTCGGATTTGTTGAAAGTGTTTTTGGGAATTCTGCTCATCGTTCTCGGCCTCGTGGAGTTTCTCCCTGAGAAGACAACCTTCAAGCTTCCTCAAAAGATCGATGTGATCGGTGGATTTTTCTCAGGATTGTTGGGTGGTCTTGTGGGAAACCAGGGAGCGATTCGCTCCGCGTATCTTCTGAACTATGATATATCGAAGGAAGCCTTTATCGCGACGGCAACTGTTATCGCTCTTACCATCGATGCGACGAGGATACCGGTTTATCTCACTTCGCATCAGCAATTTATTTCTGAAATCCACTGGCAACTTCTTCTCGTCGTTACCGTTGCATTGATCGGAACTCTTGTCGGGAAAAAACTTCTCACATACTTTTCGATCGGGATATTCAAAAAGGTTGTTGCCGGGTTTGTTGTGCTGATGGGTATATCATTTGCCCTCCGACTGATATAGAGTCTGTCAACGGAATAGTTTTGAAATTTAGGCTGATTTTCTTATCTTGGGTGCATTACGGGGCGTGGCTCAGCCCGGCTAGAGCGCTTGGTTCGGGACCAAGAGGTCGCTGGTTCAAATCCAGTCGCCCCGACAATTAACCTTGAATGAAGAGCAACGATCGTGCTGCGGGTCATTCGAAATGCAACTCAAGTCTACAAGATTGTGGTGAAGGTCGCTGGTTCCTCCGGGGGGAGTCCCTTCGGGAAAATCCAGTCGCCCCGACAAGGGAAGGTGAATGAAGCATGACTTATGTTATAGGCAACCAATTGGCGACAGTGCTTTCATAGACGAGCAAATGCTAAATTGACAACTGAAAATAAACGGGTAACCTGAAAACCGAAAAGAGTAAGCATCAAATTAAATTGGACAGACAATGAGAAAAATATCACTTTTTATAATTGCTCTTTTATTTACTTGTTTTCTAAAAGCACAAGACACTACTTCATTTAATTTTACATTTAACCATTTGGCTCTGTCTGTAAAAGACGTAGACCGGTCTGCCGAGTTTTACAAAAAAGTGGTTAATCTACAGGAAATTACAAATAGATCAAAAATAGAAGGTGTGCGATGGTTCTCTTTGGGAGATGGAAAAGAGTTGCACCTTATCTCAATTCTGAAAGAAAATGTTACTATAAATAAAGCTGTGCACCTTGCATTGACAACACCCAACTTCGATGCTTTTGTTAAAAGACTTGACAAGTTGAAAATAGCCTATTCTGACTGGCCCGGCACACTTCATAAAATCAACATTCGGGCAGATGGCATTAATCAGATTTTTTTTCAAGATCCTGATAGTTATTGGCTTGAAATAAACAGTGTAGGACAGAAATAAAAGATGACACAACCCTTTGGCTGCCTATAACGTTGCGCGGGAAGTACGGCAGTGCGGGCGAACGTGAGCTTCTGTTGCGAACGCTCGACCTGCACGCATTGACGTGCTTCGCGATGTTCCGCGCCGTTCGCGAAGCGAACAAGCGGAACGAGGGCACCGCCCGCGCAACGTTCCGCAGCGCTCTCATGAGTGAGCGAATCTTTTGTGGTTGCGCATGTGTTCGAT
>JACOSX010000092.1 GCA_016178625.1 Ignavibacteria bacterium | reverse complement strand
CGGACAGTTCATTGAAACAATCTACAACAAAAAACGTCTTCACTCATCGCTGGGCTACTGCTCACCGGTTGAGTTCGAAGATAAATTTCATTCACACAGAGCAGCCTAACTGCCTGTCCGGTTTAATGGGGTCACTCCAAATTGCATCTAACTCATCAATCTTATTGCCTAATAATTTATGAGCATTTGACAATACATCCATGATGTGATTCTCACCGTGGTCAGACAGTCCTTTCTGAATTACTTTAATATCATTGAAAATATTTTCAGCAATCAAAATATCTCTTGCAGAAGTATAGTAGCCAAAATATTTATCTGCTTCAGCAGGAGACTCCTCAAAATCTAATTTGAGTTTTTCATGTAGTTTGGTTTCAATTTTTTGCTTATTCCAAGCCATATTTTAAAAAGTTAATTCAATAATTTTTGAGAACACTGCTTTTGCCAACAATGGTGGAACAGCATTGCCGACTTGTTGTTGTTGAAACCCTATTGACCCTTTAAACTGAAAAGAATCGGGGAAAGACTGTAGGCGCGCCGCCTCACGGACGGAAAGACCTCGGTCTTCCTCCGGGTGAATAAGCATGTTCTTCCGATAGTTTCCTACGACCACAGAAGGCCTGTCTGGTTCTAGTCTGTAGTAGATTCCTGTGTGGCACCTAGTTCGATCTGAATAGTTTCTCATAAGACGACTCGGAATATCTTCCCAATTCCCCCCCTGCGGAACGTGTTTGTACCGCTCGACAATGACTGGTGTGTTTCGAGTAACTAAGTGGTTGTGAGAGTGAACGAGACCCTGTCTCATTTCCTTCGCGTAAGAGGACTTTGGCTTGCTTGCGTATGACATCAGGTCCTGGTTCCAGCCATTTGCCAATTCGGGGAGATCAATGAAGGCCTCTCTAATTGTGATTGGTACTGCTTTCTTTCTCTTTTGATGTAAGCTCACGCGAACTCCATGCCTTGATCCCACAATAAAGAACCGAGAACGATTCTGAGGCACACCAAAATCCATTGCGTTCAACACGCTGTGCGTTAGCTTATAGCCCAAATGTTCAAGCTGCTTGATGATCCGGTCCACAAACATCCCATCTTCAGTCTCAAGTATCCCCTTCACATTCTCGAACACCACCCAGTCAGGCGAGTACATCCGCACAACACGAACGTATTCCTTGAACAACCAATTGTTTTCATTCTCAGCGCTCCGTGTTCGTTGATTCGATGTCGAAAATCCCTGGCATGGAGGGCCTCCGAAGACAACCGTTGGTTCACGTCCAGAATGGAGTTCAATCTTCCGGAAATTGCGGATGTCGCCGTTGTACAACCGAACACCTTTATGGTTGTGAACGTACGTCATTGCCGCGTACGGATCCATCTCGACGGCGATCCTGACGTCTATGCCAGCCATGGACGCGCCAAGAGACATCCCCCCCGCGCCCGCGAAGAGATCAATTCCTATCATGAGGGTAATAGAATGAGAAAGCTTGTCACAAATTGGCGGTCTAATCTAAGCAAAAATGCCATCACTTTCAATATTCACAAGTGGCCTCACACCGCCAACCTCTTCGTCAGGACAATCAGTTCTGTTAACGTCGGTCGTTACGGACCGACCCCCCACCTCATCGTTTTCTCCAGGATGTTTTTGAATGTTTCGTACTTCTTCCCTCCCACCATCGTCTCGGCAAGCTTTCCCTTTCGATCGAAGATGAACGACGTTGGCAGCGCAAACGCACCGGTCCACTTGGGATTCATGGATGTGAGAAAGACTTCTTCGCTGGAATCAGCCATGATGTACGTGGGAAACGTAACTCCGAACTGCTTTAGCATCGGACGCACGGACGTATCAAGCACGTCGATATCATCAGCAGAGAGGAGAATGAGTCTCAGTCCTTTTTTCTCAAAGTCCCTCTTTAGTTTCAAAAGCGCAGGCATCTCCTCCTTGCATGGCTTGCACCACGTCGCCCAAGCGTTCACCAGCACAACGTTTCCGGAATCGTGCTTGATGATGTCCAGAAGCTGCCGATGATCGATCGGAATAACCTCAACTGAGTCTGTACGAGATGATTGCGCAGAAGCGCCAGTGCAGGCCAGTGCCCAGCTCAACACGAGGACAAGGGGCACCAGCCTGCCGAACCGAATCTCAGTCACCCGACATTCGCTTGATCGAGCAGCCGAACGCCCGCGCCTCCGCCTGTGTTAACGCTTTACCGGAAAGCAGCTTCTCAAGAGCATCGGTGAGATCGTTGGACGTGACTTTCTTGATATTGCGGCTATCGTCGATGCGTCCATGATACACCAACTTGCCGGCAGGATTAATGACAAATGTCTCCGGTGTGACAAGCGCGCCATACAGGTCGGCAATTTTATTTTCCCGATCCTTCAAGACCGGAAATTTGAACCCATGTTCTTTGCAATGTGCGGCGATCATTGTCACGTCTTCGGCTTTGTTCGCATTGATTCCGACGACGGCGACACCTTTCTTGCTGAATGTTTCGTACAGTTTCTCCATCCTCTCTTCTTGAGCGTGAAGGAAGGAACATCCTTGCCGATCTCAAGGCTGGACAGATCGCCCGCCAACATCGGCAAAGCAAACATAAACAAAAGAACAAGCAGGTATTTCATAAGAGCTCCTTAGTGATTAATGTTATGAACTGCACTTAATGATTTTGAATTTTTCATTGATCTCGTATCCACGTTTCAGCGATTTGAACAGCATTGGTTGCGGCTCCCTTGCGCAGGTTGTCGGAGACAATCCACAGGTTCAAGCCGTTCGGTATCGTCTCGTCGCGGCGGATGCGACCGACAAACACTTCATCTTTATCATGCGACCAGATGGGCATCGGATAGACGTTCTGTTTGATATCGTCTTGAAGACAAACTCCCGGCGCGTTGCGGAGTACATTAAAAATCTCGTCAAGCACATAAGGCTTTTCAAATTCGAGGTTGACAGCTTCGCTGTGTCCACCCACGACAGGAACGCGAACACATGTTGCGGTCACTTGTACCGACGCATCCCCCAAGATCTTCTTTGTCTCGTTGACCATCTTCCATTCTTCCTTTGAATAGCCATCGTCAAAAAAGATATCCACCTGGGGTAACACATTGTGGGCAATCTGGTGTGGAAATTTCCGGGCAGGATTTGTTTCGTTTGCAAGCTCTGCCTCGAGTTGGCTGACCGCAGGTTTGCCTGCACCTGTGACAGACTGGTAGGTCGAGACAACAATTCGCTTGATCTTCCACCTGTCGTGCAGGGGCTTCAACGCGACCACCATCTGGATCGTCGAGCAGTTAGGGTTTGCGATGATTCCTTTGTGTTTGAAAATATCATGTGGATTGACTTCAGGGACAACAAGTGGAACATCGTCATCCATTCGGAAGGCGCTGCTGTTATCGATAACGAGAGCGCCTGCTTTAGCTGCAATCGGTCCATACTCTTTGCTGATGGAGGCTCCTGCAGAAAACAACGCTATCTGGATGCCTCCAAAACTCTGCGGCGTCAGTTCTTCAACGCAATAGTCTCGACCGTTGAAGCGCAGTTTCTTTCCGACAGACCTTGCAGAGGCAAGCAAGCGGAGATCACCTACGGGAAATTTTCGCTCCTCGAGCACCTGGAGCATTTTTCGACCGACAAGTCCCGTTGCACCGACAACAGCAACATTAAATTGCTTCGTCAACTTCATGTCCTCATCATAATTCTTGGATCGATTCTCGTTCAGTTATAATCTGAAACTGATTGCCATCCACCATAACCTCTGCAGGACGAGGTCTTCCATTGTAGTTCGATGATAAAACGTATCCGTAGGCGCCCGCACACATCACGGCGAGATAATCTCCGCGCTCGACTTTTGGCATCGATCGATCCAGCGCAAAGAAATCTCCGGTCTCACAGAGCGGTCCGACGACATCGACCATCTCGTGAGGTACGTTTCGAAGAAACAACGGGACGACCTGGTGGTACGACTGATATAAACTTGGTCGGATCAGATCGTTCATTCCAGCATCGACAATAATGAACGTCTTTCCTTCACCTTTCTTTCTATATAACACTTTTGTCAATAAAATTCCAGCATGAGCAACGATTGATCGCCCCGGCTGGATCAATAGCTTACAGTTTGCTTGCCGGAGGGTTGGGAGAACAGCACTCAGAAGATTCACCGTTGTCACGTTGGCTTCAGAATTCTCAGGCTCAACAGGTAACAACGAATGCCTGACGTAATCGCGGTATTGTACACCGAATCCACCTCCAAAATTCACCTGGCTGATGGGAATCGCCGCTGATCGGAGCTCATGCACGAGTTGAACGATTGCCTGTGCTGCCGCAACAAACGTCGATGGTTGTGTAATCTGCGAACCGATATGACTGTGAATGCCAAGGATATCAATGTAAGGCTGCCGAACAGCTCGAAGAAGAATATCTTTCGCCAACGCCTGGCTGACACCAAATTTATTCTTCCTCGTGCCGGTTGTAATGTACGGATGTGTTTCGGAGGCAATATCAAAGTTGACCCGTAAGAGGATGCGCGCCCTTGTTTTTAACCCTCGAGCGATCTCGCCGATCACTGTGATCTCCTCTTCAGACTCAACATTCAACGACATGATGTTGTTCCGAAGAGCGAACTCGATTTCGTCATCGCGCTTGCCGACTCCACTAAACGTAATCTTTTCTGATGAAAATCCAGCTTCCAGGGCACGATGCATCTCTCCCATAGAGCCAACATCCGCTCCGATGCCCTGATGAGCAAGGAGCCGGAGGATATCCTTGTTAGAGTTTGCTTTGACGGCGTAACACGAGAGGTGATCTATTCCTTCGAAAACGTTCTCAATCCAGCGGCAGTGGTCAATGACCGATTGCTTGCTGTACACATACGCCGGCGTTCCACAGCTTGCGGCAATATCTCGAAGGTTCACACCTTCGCACTTCAACTCATTCTGTATGAATCTATACTGTTCCAAAGACAATTGACCAGTTCAATCTTGGTGGGTTTGGTTAGAATTAAAAAACTCATCATGCAATGCTTTCACGGCATTATGCACAACCTGTTCATCGATGACAAGCGTGAGGTTGATCTCCGAAGCACCTTCCGATACCATTTCGATATTGACGTGAGCTTTCCCCAGCGCGCTAAATATTCTGGCACCGATACCGGGAGTGTGCTTCATTCCTTCACCAACCACACACACAATAGCTTTGCCCTGCTGCACGCGTGTCTCGCCGATCTTCTCCATGTCCCGAATGATATCGGAGAGATTCTCTTCATTATCGATGGTTAGAGAAACGCTGACTTCAGACGTGGCAACAACGTCAACACTCTTCTCATGATCTGCAAAAATCGAAAATAGCTTCGCCAGAAAGCCGTGCGCCATCAACATCCGTGACGAACTGATATTGATAACTGTAATTCCCTTCTTGAAAGCGATGGATTTGATAACCTCACCCTTTAAGTTGGGTGAAGCTGATTCAGCAAGAGTGTGAACGATAAGCGTTCCATTGAGTTTGGGTCGTCGAGAGTTCAGCACTCGCACCGGAATTTTCTTTTCGATGGCGGGCAAAATCGTTCTTGGATGGAGTACTTTCGCGCCGAAGTATGCAAGCTCAGACGCCTCATCGAAGCTCATAATATTGATCAGCTTCGCCTCAGGGATGATGTGAGGATCAGCAGACATCATTCCGTCGACATCAGTCCAGATTTGAATTTCTTCCGCTCCGAGAACCGATCCGAAGATTGCCGCGCTCAAGTCAGAGCCGCCTCTGCCGATTGTCGTCGTTGACCCATCATCCACTGCACCAATGAACCCTTGCGTTACGGGAATGATTTCAGCATTGATAACCGGGGCAAACACCTTTGTGGCTCGTTCCGCAATCTTTCCAATGATCGGTTGTGCAGCAGAATAACTTCTGTCCGTTACCATGACTTCCCGCGCATCAACCAATTGTGAAGGTAGATTTTGCTCCACCATTGCAGCGTGGATGATAAGAGAAGATAGCCGCTCACCATAGCTTGAAAACGTGTCGAGCGACCGATTCGTAAGCTCACCGAGCAGTTGTACTCCGCGAACCAGATTCCTGACCTCCTGGAACATCCCTTCCAACAGGTTGACAACACGGTCGCGTCCCGATCCGGCAAGAAGATCACTCGCTGTTTGGCAGTGACGACTACGAAGCGTCTCTAACACTTCCAGAGAAAGTCGTTGGTCGCCATCGCGAACAGCATGGGCAATCTTGATGAGACTATTGGTCACTCCGGCGCACGCCGAAACGACGACAAGGGGTCGGCGGTAGCGTTCACGACGCACAATATCAATCACTCTTCGAATTGCAGTGGCATCCTCAACCGACGTGCCACCAAATTTCATTACGATCATGGTGTCATCTCGTAAGATAATCCAGAAGCGCATCGGCGAGCAGGTTAACCGCCGGTGTGAGGACGTTTGCAACGGGTAATCCTGTCTGCTTCTCCAACTCTCGGGTTGCCGCGTCCACCTGCTGTGTCGTCACCATCGCTGTGTTGATCGCGATGCCAACAACTTTCGACGTCTTGAATGGTGCCAGAACCGTCTCATGCAGTCTGATAAGTCCCTTGATATCATCGAGCGGGAAACCATAGTCATCGACATGCCGGGCAGGGTGATGCACAAGGATCATCGCGTCTGGCATGACGCCATGCATGAGTCCAAGTGTCACGCCAGAGTATCCCTGATGAGTCAACGACCCTTGTCCTTCGATATGGATGAACCCCTTCCCACGCGCAATTGATTTCTCAACTTCCAGCTCGATAGCTCCTGCAACATAATCGCTGATGATGGAATCGACGGCAATTCCTGTTCCCGAAAGAAGGATACCGGTTTGACCAGTGGCAACAAAATCAGAACTCAAGCCTCGTCGGACAAACTCTCGATGCAACTCCAGAGAAGCGGTCATCTTTCCGACATTACAGTCGGTGCCGACGGTCAGAATCGTCTTAGCTTTACGTTCCTTCCAACATCCGCGTGCGATGATCTCATAGTCTGGGGGAATTTTCCTCAGGTCGATGAGTGAAACGTGATTGACCTTGGCTCGGCGCGCAAATTCTTCATCCTCAGAAAGGAGTGTATGTAGTCCACTGATAATTGTCAATTTCGCATCGATGGCTTCGTTGATAACGGCACGCCAAGAATCAGGTAATCTCCCACCGGTCGGTGCAATTCCGATAAGAAGAGTATCCGGTTTCTGCAACAAGGACGATCGAAGGTCGGAGAAAACCGGAACCGCACCGCCAAACCCGAGCACCTGCTGTGCTGTTCGCCCCGCTTGCCGAGAATCGATCACACCCACAACCTCGTCTGGGATATACCGGATCGCTTGATTAGCGGTCTTCGATTCGAGCGGACTGAATTGTCCTTCTGCGAGGATAACAATACGGCGCGACATGAGGGGCTTTCGGTCAAACAAATGCGTGGATCACCATCTGAAATGGAAACTCCAGCACCTCAATAACAGTGCCGAAGAAAACCGCGAAGGGCTGCCAGCGCATGAGCATCAAGATAATAAAAATTCCGAAAAATCCGAGACTGCGATATCTTTGGCTCAGTCCGTGAGGGAGCAATGAGGCAACGACATGTGAGCCATCAAGCGGAGGGACAGGAATCATATTAAAGACTGCCAGCACGATGTTCAGTGTTATTCCGCCGTAGAACATGCTCATGAGAAAATGGATTGCCTGTTCTGCAAGACCATGACCGTAAGCCACCGTGGAGTCGACCTTCAACAATACAATAAATATTCCCGTGCATATCCATGCGAGGACAATGTTTGAAAGCGGTCCGACGATGGAAACCAAAATATCATCGCGCCGATAATGGGTGAAGTTCAGCGGATTGACTGGCACTGGCTTCGCCCACGCGATAAACACTCTGCCGGCGACGGCAAGTGAGAACAGTGGAACAAGGATCGAGCCCACGAGGTCGATATGGGGAACTGGATTCAACGTCAACCTGCCTAAGTCGCGCGCAGTAGTATCGCCAAGCCGTAGCGCCATCCAGCCATGTGAAATTTCATGGATGACAACAGAAAATAATAGTATCGGGAGAATGTATAGCTGCTCAGGCACAATTGTTATGATTGCGGATTTCGGATTGCCAATGGGGGATTGAAGAGACAATCAACTTCTGGTGCTTTATTGTCTTTACGCAACTTCCTCCCCTGTCGTTGTTGGTTTGTGTGGATCAAAGAAACGGAAATGTGCCGACGCATCAACGGTATACCCATTCATACTGTACATGCCCGTTATCGGATCGATCGCATAGGTCCCCCGAAATTGTTTGCGGACAATACGATCGAGCATCTCGATGAACATGTCCACATCCTCCTCATTGTTATAGCACCCGAAACTTGCCCTCACCATTCCAGGGAGGATCGGGTTATCGCAGCGCGCCGCTCGTTTCATCTTCTCTTCTTCGGGAGAGACGTTGAGGAGCTTCCGCATATATACCTGAGCACAGAAGTTTCCGTTGCGGACGCCGATCCCTCCTTCCATGCTCAAAATCGTCGCAACGAGCGCATGATCCATTCCACCGACGGTAAATGGGATGACCCCCACTTTTCTGCCGAGGTTTTCCGTGGGTCCATAGATCCGAATGCCCGGAAGGTTCTTCATCCGACTGATGGCGTATTCAAGAAGTTGAGTCTCATGTTCGGTGATCGTTTCCATCCCCACGGCATTCAGAATGGTTAGCGCTTCTGCGAGCGCCACTGCTCCAACAACGTTCGGACTGCCCGCTTCATCCTTTTGGGGAGGGCTTGCCCACTCGACGTCGTCGAGTCCAACATAAGATACCGTTCCACCACCAACAAAATCCGGATCGCCTTTGGCAAAGAATTCTATGGGTCCCACCAGAACGCCGATGCCAAACGGTGCATAGATCTTGTGCGCTGAGTAGGCAAGGAAGTCGATGTGGCGAGGATCGTCATTTGAAAGGACGTCGATCGGGCGGTGTGGAGCAAGTTGCGCGGCATCCACGAAGATCTTCGCGCCTACTTCATGTGCCCATTCCGCTATCTCATGAATCGGATTACAAATGCCGGTAACATTTGATGCGCCGCTTACCGCAACAAGCTTCACCTTCCCCTTATGCTTTTGCAATTCACTCTTAAGCACAGATAAATCAACGCCGCCGTCTTCCATAATTCCCACATGGATCACCTTACAATATTTTCTCCAGGGAAGATCGTTGGAGTGATGCTCCATCATCGTAGAGATGACGACGTCATCCGTCGCAAAGTTGAAACGACGGGCAAGGAGATTAACCGACTCCGTGGTGTTCTTGCCAAACAGTACGACATTTCGTTGTAGATCAGCCCCAACAAACTCTCCCGCAATGCGGTGGGTCTGATCGTACACATTTGTAGCAACAACTGCCTTAAATCCCATCCCGCGGTGGACGCCCGAATACCACGGCAAAAATTCCTCGATGCACTTCAGCACGCTCCGAAACGTTGGCGTGCTGGCGGCATTATCGAGAAACACATACCGCCTCTTAGAACCATCAAGGAGGGGAATAGTCGTGTCGATGCCGACGACCTGATTGCGAAGATCGGCGAGCTTAATCTTTCTTCCATCGTTTGAGTTCATCGGATCTTCCTATAGATTTTCATTTAAGCAACAAAAACTTCTTTGTCTCACTGAAACTCCCTGCGTTCATCTTGTAGAAGTAGATACCGGAAGGGCATTTGCCTCCATCCCATTGCACGGTATACGAGCCGGGCGATTCCTTTTCGTTGACCAACGTGGCAATTTCTTCACCAAGCACATTGTAGATTCCGATTCTCACGTACACCGCTGTCGGCAGTTGATACTCAATGCTTGTGTTGGGATTAAAGGGATTGGGATAGTTTTGAAACAACCGCATTACTTGCGGCAGGACTTTTTCTGATTCTTTAACGGGAACTATTGTTGAGGACAGAAGATTCACGATCCTCTGAGTGGTGGTTCCGCCAACAGTGGACAATGAATCGGACAATAATCCTTCATTATGTCGAAAGGTCAAATGGTGAGAGGCTACCGGATAATAATCACCTATGACGGTGACATTTCCATCTTTATTAACATATTGATAACGGTACACCTTGCCCGTATCAAGACATCGGAAAAAGAATACGCATGAGTACGGATTGAATCTACAGTAGCAATCGAAATTACAGTCAGTGAATAATGCATGTTGTTCGGATTGTAACTCGTGGAGGTTTGTCGTAACAGCAGTGTCAATGTCATACGTTGTGTCTATATCTCCGTCTCCATAGGTACGAAAGTGATGCCGTACGATCCAGCGTTGTCGGATTTTCCAGACCAATGTATCGTGGATGGCATTCTTCTCCACAACCTCCATTTCAACTTTACCAGAATCGTCTATCCAAGTGGGTGGTTTGTACCAGTAAAAATCATAAGAATAATGATACACCCACTTGTTTCCAACGGAGAGCGGGAAGACGTCGACCAATGAGTCCTGTTGTTGCGCATTTGTAATTGAAACGAACGCGGTTAGTATTGTAATAATGATATTTCTCCTCATGGAGCTGTCCATACTTATCGTATCAATGACATTTTCTTTATCTCTTCCAATCGATCATCTCGGAGACAGTATCCAAAATTATCCTCTCGGATGAAACGTTCGGTGAACTTCTTTCAAGTATTCTCTATCTTCCGTCGTTTGAGTTCATCGGATCTTCCTATGGATTTTCATTTAAGCAGCAAAAGCTTCTTTGTCTCACTGAAACTCCCCGCCTTCATCTTGTAGAAGTAGAGACCCGAAGGGTATTTGCTTCCATCCCAGTGCGTCACATATGAGCCGGGCGATTCCTTTTCGTTGACCAGCATGGTAACTTCCTCACCAAGCACATTGTAGATTCCGATTCTCACGTACTCCACTGTCGGCAGTTGATACTCAATGCTTGTGCTGGGGTTGAAGGGGTTAGGATAGTTTTGGTAAAGAGCAAACGATGCGGGAACTTGATTTCTACTATCTTCAACGCCCGACACAACTTTGTCAAACACTTGGAACACGCCAAGGTCGGTTGCAACGTAGAAGGTATCGGAGTAAGGATCCTTCACCATATCTCTCAGGTTCTTTGTCGGTAATGTGTTATTATATATTTGCCATGTTTTGCCTTCGTCATGACTCATATAAATCCCGCTTGACGTTGCAGCATACAGACGCTGCGGATGGAGCTTATCGCGAATCAATGCATTCACATTAACCGAAGAAAGCTCTTGCTTCCATGTCGCACCTTGATCTGTGCTGCGATAGATGCCGGAACTCCCGATCCCGGCGGACGCATTCGCTCCAGCAAGAATGAATGTATTCCCTCTTGCCTGCATCTGCGCCGTCGAAAATTGCGCAGGCAAAGGAGCAATGCTATCCCAACGGCTCCCCTCCGACGTGCTTCTGAATATGCCAAGACTGCTTCTGGATGTACCCGAACTGTCTTCGTAATAGTTCTGCCCCCCATAATAGAGCACTGAATCACTGGTGAGATCGTAAGAAAGAAAACATGGTTCGAAAATCCTCTTCGGCAAACCCATGATATCGATCCAGGTCCTTCCATTATCCGTGCTCGTTGACATCCCAAAGAACGCTAGAATAGAGACGCGACTTGTATCATGGAAAGGAAATGCGATAATTCCATAATACGTATAATAACCACATGCTACGGCGTACCGCCCGGACCATCCAGTATCCACAAAGGTATTTTGGATTGTTGCAAAGTAACAGTTAGGATATTTTTCGACAAATCTGTCTGCCTTAATGAAGCCAACAGAATCGTTCCACGGGGAAAAATACACTTGGAAGTATGTAAGAGACACAGGAAAAACGAATGGTTGATTCGGCAAAACATAATTCCACTTATCGTGAGTCCACGCCACAATTCCTGCAGAGGTTGCAGCCGCTATCCTTGGTAACTTGTCTTGATGAAAAGAACCATCAATTTGTTCAACATCTCTCCACTGTTCGGAATCTGGTCCAAAAAACGACCACCCTTGCGCACATATTTGCACTGTATAGATGACAGTAACCCAAAACAAAGAAACAATCTTTTCACGACGAAGAAGCTCCATCTCTGAATTTTATCCAGCACTTTTCGTTATCTAACTTCTTGATATTCATCTGGACATAATCTATGGTAGTCAATATAGTATCCAAAATTATCCTCTCGGATGAAACGTTCGATGAACTTCTTTCAAGTATTCTCTATCAATGTGGGTGTAAATTTGTGTTGTTGCAATATCAGAATGCCCGAGCATCTCCTGTACCGCGCGCAAATCGGCGCCGCCTTCGAGGAGATGCGTCGCGAAGGAATGTCGGATCGTGTGCGGGTGCACTTCTTTCTTAATACCCGATTTCAGGGTATAGGTCCGAACAATGTTCCAGATCGCCATGCGCGACATCGGCTTGCCGCGAGCGTTGAGGAATAACACATCGTGCCCACTTCCCTTTTTAGAAAGCGTCGGTCGCACGTCTCGCACATACGTACGAATCCATTGTAATGCCGAACGTCCTATTGGCACGAGTCGCTCTTTCGATCCTTTACCAAACACTCTCACGATTCCCTCTTCTTCATACAGGTTCGATTGCTTCAACGTGATGATCTCCGAGACACGCATCCCCGTCGCGTACATCGTCTCGAGAATCGCCTTGTCACGAATGCCCAAAGGCTCCACAGTATTTGGCTGTTGCAATATCGCTTCGATCTCATCCTGGTTGAGAACATCAGGGAGAACCTTCGACAGTTTAGGGGTGTCGATATTTTCCGCCGGATTACGCGTTGCCGATCCTTCTCCCACCAAAAATTTATGGAACATCTTGATCGCTGACAGATTTCTCGAGATACTTCGCGCCGACAAGCCAAGCTCGCGCAACAAGCTCAGAAAACCGACTACCTGTTTCTCCTCGATCTTCTTAAGCGAGCTGATTCCCTTCGCCTCAAGATAACCGAGATATCGGGTAATATCAATCTTGTAGGACGAAATGGTATTTGCAGATGCGTTCTTCTCCAACTGAAGGAAATGAATATAAGACCGGAGATGCTCGGTCACACAACTCCGTCCGCTTGTGGTGGATCCTGTTCACCGCCTTCACTCTCCACGGTATTGGAAGTCGGATTGTCGACGATTTCCGGCTGAGGCTCCGGTGGCGGAACAGGTGGCGTCTCCATCGTCTCAACTTGCCCGCCATGGCGGGCTTGCTTGACCTGCTCTGCGGAAACAACTCCTGTGCTCGGTGTCTCTAAAGCGTTCGTTGGCTGAACTGTTGGAGCCTCGACAGCCTGCTCGGGATAGGTGATACGGTGATGATGGATGCCAAGGAGGATCTTCTCAAACGCCTCCTTAATCTTGGTCAAATCACGGAGCGTAAGATCGCATTCATCAAGTTGACCTTCCGAGAAGCGCTGCTTGATCATGCTATCGATGGATTGCTCAAGCTTCTGAGGTGTCATCTCGGTGATTGCTCGTGTCGAAGCTTCAACGGAGTCGGCGAGCATAACGATCCCGGTCTCTTTCGTCTGCGGCTTCGGTCCAGGATACCTGAAGTCCTCTTCCTGAACGTTTGCCTTGTCGGGCCGTTTTGCTGCTTGCTTCAGCGCCTTGTCGTAAAAAAAGGAAATGAGTGTCGTTCCGTGATGTTGAGGGATAAAGTCAATGATCTTTTCCGGCAGCTCGTGCTCGCGTGCAAGCTCGATTCCATCTTTCACGTGTGATTGGATGATCAGCGCGCTCATCCGAGGTTTGAGCCGATTGTGGCGACTATGTACTCCCGTTTGGTTCTCGACGAAATACTCTGGCTTGCCCATCTTTCCGATGTCATGGTAGTATCCGCCTACGCGTGCAAGAATCGAGTTCGCCGCAATCGCTTCGGCTGCCGCTTCGGCGAGATTTCCAATCGTCATACTATGGTGGAACGTACCGGGCGCCTTTTCAGAGAGTTGCCGCAAGAGCGGTTGGTTAAAGTCGGAGAGTTCTAGCAGCGTCAAATCGGTCGTCACGTTGAAGACATGTTCGAAAAAGATCAGCAAACCGTACGTGAGTACCGGAGAGATGACGGCATTGGCAAGCGCGAACGTGAGTTGGGTAGAGATGGCGCTAAAGCTCTCAAATTCTTCGAGGGAAAGAGCGACAATTGCAACGGCATAACCAAGGAAGATAAAGATCAGTGATCGGAAAATCTGTGTGCGGTTCCGGATGTCTCTCACGGAATAGGCACCAAGCGCGCCGGGGACTAACGAGGTAAGCGCTATCACGTAATCGTTCCCACGAATACCGGCGATAAGAAACGCAATCGTTACCGTCCCGTAAAATGCCACCCTCGAATCAAAAATGATCGCGAACAACATTGACGCAGCAGGAACAAAAATTAAATATTGTGTAGGAACAGTGAGATTAAGGGTGAGGGATAGATACGCAAACCCGATCTCCATCAAGATGAGCAACGCGATGAGGGTGAGTTTACCATTATCGTGAAAGATCTTCTTGCGGAAAAGAAATACATAAAGTCCGAACAAGCTCATGATCAGGGTAACATGCAAGAAGATGCCGGTCCAGTGTCTCCACTCGATGTACTCCGAGCCACGTTCAGCTTTTGCCTTACGAAACGAATCAAGCTTAAGTTTAACTTCTTCCGTGATGCGGTCGTCCTTACTGATGACGTGCTCCTTTTCCAACACGAATCCCAGAGTCCGGGGGACATTTTCCTCGGCGAGCTGTATTGCGCGATTCATCTCAACTTGATTATAGACAAAGTTCGGCGCTAACACTGCTCGGATAATCTTAAGTGCAATTGCATGTTCTGGTGGATTTCCATTTGCCACAGAAAATCGAGAAGAGAGAACACCCACGGCATCTTCGAGGGTATACACTTTTTCAAATGGAATAATTTCTTCCATCATTCCTTTCCGGAGCGCGAAGTACGAGTGAGGTTGTTTCAAATCAGCCTGATCAAGAATGCCTACATGATAAATGTCGCTTAATGATGTTGGAATTTCTCCCAGAACCGTATCGGTTTTTCCACTAATGGCCCCGCGGCTCGATGATTGTATAAGGAACATCCATTCGTCAGGGCTCAAACTGAAAGGCAAACTGTGGGTAATTTCGGCAAACGCGAGAGAATCCTGTGAGTCATGACGCTTCTTCCACAGAAGACGCTTATTCGCCGCCAGCCGAAGCGATTGAATAATCATTCTTGCGCTATCAAGCCTTTGCTGGGCGATCACATCACGTCGCTCAAACACCGGATAAACATTGCGAACCGCTGCGAGCTGTTCTTTTTCGTACTGCCGGAGATCTTTATACACCGGGAATGAAAATGGAGCGATGAGATCTTTATCCGCCCACACTGCACCGATATTGTAGCTATAATCGATCGACTCAGGATGCGGAAACATCATCGTTGTGATGATGACCAGAACAATCGCTATAAGAATTTTGACGATACGATTGTCTCTAATCTCACCTCCGAAGATACTGCTGATGCGGCCCGATATATTCCCCTTCGCGTTCATGTTCACAACAAATATCAGAAGAAGTTGAGAGAGAAGCAAGGAGTAGAGGAGAAATGATGGGCGTCTTGAACGAGGTTGACAATTGATAAGGAGACATCTATATTCCATTCGCCTGATCCTGGGGGATCACTTGGTTAGTACAATGGAACTAACAAGAACACACCAAAAGTATCACGTGTAATTAATCAATAAATTCATTTAACATCTTGACAAATTTCTTAAGTGGAGGACAATCATGGCCGCATTTTTTGATTCTACACAAAGTGATCCAATGGAGGATGCCCCCGAGGGTGAACCGCCACGGAAAAGCAAGGACTGGTGGGAGAAGACGAAAGTCATCAGTGGGGCGGCTCTAACACTGCTTGGCTTAATTATTCCGTTCATTTATCATCTCGAGGAAAATAGTAAGCGGGATCAGGAGACACGTATTCAGCGACGGGCTGAAGCATACAAACTGATAAGCGAGCGAGAAAAATATGAGATGGATTTTAGAGCAAGCCATTTCGAGATGCTCTTGAGTAAAGTTACGAACCCAAATGTCAAAGTGGGCGAGCGGATTGCAATCTTACATCTTTTCTACCACAACTTCCCTGATAGATTCAACCCGCGGGTGTTTTTCGATGTCTTGGATCAAGAAGCAAGAGAAAAGAAGGACACTCTGTCGATTGACCAACTCAAATCCCTTGCCATTGAAATCTCAAAGAACGAGGAATCTCTTGTCCAGGCAAGTACCGGTCAAGAGCGCAAGACAATATGGATCAATGAAGGTGGGAGGAAAACGGACACTCTCTTACCGATAGATCCCGCCCATCCGGATACCCATCTTGTCTCAATAAAATTATTGAGAATCCATGATGAAGCTGTCGAGGTCCATGTTGACTTTGGAAAAGATTTGGTTGACGTCCCAGATAGTTTTGGTGTGAACTATTTTAATACACCCTTTACAGACTACACAATTCTCCCGGACGGTCATCGTTTTGCCATTACTTTGAAAGAAATAGATAGAAAGGCACAACGAGCGAGACTAAGAGTCACTGAGTTCCCAGCGCATTATTTGATCACCGGAGATCGACCTACAGCCGAGGAAGTAAATGAGATGGTTGGTGAAATAATGGCCGGAGAGGTTCACCACCACGAGAGAGACGGAGAACATGATTCGCATAAACATATCGACGAATAAAAATATTCTTCGGTGATAATTATGCAATATGTTAGTCTCGGCAACTCCGGCCTGAAAGTCTCCCGCTTGTGTCTTGGCGTGATGACGTATGGCTCACCCGAGTGGCGACCGTGGATATTGACTGAAGAGCAAGGCAGACCGTTCATTAAACACGCGCTGGAGAAAGGGATAAACTTCTTCGATACGGCGGATATGTACTCGCTTGGAAAGAGCGAGGAAATTCTTGGTAGAGCGATCAAAGATTTTGCGGGGAGAGATCAAGTAATCGTTGCTACGAAGGTCTTTTTCAGGATGGGACCCGGTCCGAACGATCAAGGTCTCTCTCGGAAGCATATCATTGACGCCATCGATGCGTCTCTCAAACGGCTTGGCACTGATTACATTGATCTCTATCAGATTCATCGGTGGGACTATCACACACCGATCGAAGAAACTCTCGACGCACTCGACGATCTTGTCCGGGCGGGAAAGGTGCGCTACATTGGCGCGTCGAGTATGTTCGCCTACCAATTTGCGAAAGCATTGCACATCTCGGAGATGAATGGCTGGGCAAGGTTTGTCTCAATGCAGAACCATTATAATTTAGTCTATCGTGAAGAGGAAAGGGAGATGACTCCCTTGTGCAAGGAAGAAGGCATTGCGATCCTTACGTGGAGTCCACTTGCGCGGGGCTTTCTCACCGGGTCACGTAAGCGAGGCACTCAGGATGCGACTCCCCGAGACCAGTCAGACCAATATGCAAAAGAACTTTACTACCAGGAATCCGATTACCAAATCGTCGATCGTGTGGTGGAACTTGCGAAGAAGAAAGGCGTCAAGCCCGCGCAGGTTGCACTTGCATGGCTCCTGCATCAGGACGGTGTCACTGCACCCATCATCGGCGCATCGAAGATGGAACATCTTGATGATGCGATCGGTGCTCTGGAGGTAAAGCTTGATGGTGACGAGAGAAAGTTCTTGGAGGAGCTGTACGCGCCACATCGGGTGTTGGAGCATTCTTAATATCTGCATTCGTCTAAGGTTTGACAATGCCAAACTTCTTCCTTATACTTAACTTAAATCTTCATCTTACCTTTTAGCATACACTCTTTTTCTTACAGGAGTAACTATGAAACAGTTCCGCATTCTCTCAATCATTGTTCTCGTTCTTATCGGATTCAGTTGTAAAGATAACGTTACGATTATTACACCTACACAGTCGAATCAGCTCGGTAAAATTGCAATGTCCTTTGCGAGCGCGCCCGCTGGCATCACGCGAATTGTTGCAAAGTTGACCCGTGATGGCTTTGAGGCTAGAACCTTGGAACTGACGATCTCGGATTCTGGTCAAAGTGCAAGCGGATTATTTTCTGATGTCAGTATCGGTATATGGCATTTGAAAGTTGATGCGCTAGATGATTCAGGAGGTGTTCGTTTCACCGGCGAAACAGACGTGGAGGTTCTACCAGATCAAACTTCTACCGTGGAACTCCAATTGCTGCCAGCGAATAGCAGCATACTAATCCACGTCACCTGGGGAACAACCTGCACACCTACTCCTCAAGACATCGTGAGCTGGTGGCCCGCCGATGGCAACCCTACCGACATCTTGAGCGGATATGATGCGGGCTTACACGGCGGTATGGGTTTTCAAACAGGACGTGTTAGGATGGCGTTCTCCTTCGACAGCGCGGATGGTTACTTGAGAGTTCAAGCTGACACGATTACCGATTTCTCAAGCTTCACCATTGAAGCATGGATCCTCCCGGCTACTCCGTTCCCGGATGACAATTACCATTCAATTCCAATCTTTGAATTTAATGATGAGTCCAACACTGAGGTAAGCTTAGGAGTGCACTTCTGGCACAGTCAACCCATCCGATTTTCGGGTACTGGCCCGGGATGCTTGTTCGCAAATCTTCGAGACACTGAAAATAAGGATCATTGGATCGTGAGTGATGCGAATGTGCTTAGGGGTAATTCTTGGAATCACGCAGCACTCACGTATGATCATACCAGTGGTGTCACTCGGCTTTACCACGACGGAAAGATTGTAGCTCAAGAAGATCTTGGTATCTTTCTTCCGCGAATGAACATTCCCCTCTTCTTTGGCGTTCGACCGCCAAGCGGACCTCATGCGGTTGGTCATTTCTCCGGCGCTATGGATGAAGTGACGTTGTACAAACGCGCGCTTTCGGCCGCTGAACTTTACTCGATCTACGCGGCGGGCAGCGCCGGGAAGTGCAGATGGAGATAGCCCTCTACGAATTGCCCCAAGACATCGGCATATATTTTCTCACCGGGTGTTTCTCATATCGGCTTCTTCCGCTGTGAAGCTGCGTGAATAATTTTTATTTTCACCTCGATGGCTCCAGAGAGTTGGTAAAGGGGACGGACTTCTTCAACCGACCGCTGTGAAGGTCATAGATGTTTACACACGTTGTGTCAAGGAGATGGAGTTCTCTCTTCTCGCTGTCGATCGTCGGGGGAATAGTTCGAATGATGTAGGCTCTATACATCGCCACCATTTTCTGATCGTCGAGCTTTGTGCTACCGGAAAGGTGCAATTCTTTTTTGGCATCCTCAAGCGAAGAGGGAAGAATGTCGAAGAGATAGGCCGAATAACGCCCAACAACTCTTCCACTTTCATCGATCAAGTAACATACGTTAACGAGGTTCTTTACTGCCTGAGAATAATTGTGAATGACGACACCGCTATCGAACGATTGGATATCGGTTGGCGATAACTGTCCGGTTTTTCCCACGATGACGCGCCAGCGCTCTTTGCCGGTCCTATCTGCAGCAACGAGCGCCAAGCTATCGTTCCGAGAATTCAGAAACGTAAAATACAGCTTGCCATCAACTGAGTAACTGTGAATCGGGTTTCCGTCGGGTGGCGGTGCGTAGAAACTCTTGAGTGAATCCGACACTGTGAGAACACCGAGACGTTGCCCTGTTGTGTCGTACAAGCCCTCACCCTTTCCGATCAACGCAACATCTCCCAGATTTGAAACGACCGGCGCGGTGGAGATCTCAACGTTCTTCTTCCACAATATTTTTTTGGATGAGCGCAATGTCAGTTCCTGCAAGCCGATATACCCTTCGTAGTATTTTCCTTCCATATGTAAAACATATCTTTCATTTTTCGAATGGATGTCGACGGCGTACTTGCTGGGTACTTGAGCACAGAGCAACATTGTGAAAATTACATGAAATCCCATGAGGACTACGAACATCGTTTTCACGTCTTCGACCCCTTGTTGGATGTTACCGTCATGCTTGTATGGGTTCGGGCTTAACTCTGTTCATCAGGAAAGAGGCTCCACCAACGAGAATCGTTGCAGAAGTTCCAATCATGGTATGCCATGTCCAGTCTATGGTCGTATATTTCAACACGACAATCATGGTGAGTAATCCGGCGATGAACCCGATGAATGCATCCCGTTGCGTCGTTCGCGTGAAGAGGAGCCCCAGGAAAAATGTCCCAAGTAAGCCGCCGTAGGTGAACGACGCTATTTTCAAGCCAAGTTCAACCACGGGATTCTTTGTGTCAGCAAAAAGCATAGCCCCGCCGATTAACACGATCCCCCACAGGAGCGTGAAGAGCCTTGACCAGACCATTTCCTTCTTCTGATCAATTGTCTTCCCTTTCGCAGTCATTTTGAAGAGATCGAGATACGTCGATGACGCGAGCGAGCTAATGGACGAGGAAAGACTTCCCATCGCTGAAGCGATAACGCCCGAGATCAGCAGTCCGGCAATTCCCATCGGCAAATTTTCAACAATAAATTTTGGGAAAATTTCATCGGGCGAGGAAAGCCCGAGTTGCTGCCATGCCGCACCGCGATAAAATGCGAAGAGGCAGAGACCAAGCAACAGGAAAAATGCAAACTGGATAACGATAAACGTGGCATCGAGCATCAGCGCGCGCTGGCTGTCCCAACGAGATTTGCAGCCGAGGAGTCGCTGAACGAGGAGCTGATCCGTCCCGTGTGACGCCATCGTGAGAAACGTTCCACCCAAAAACCCGCCGACCAATGTGTAGGGCGATGATAAGAAACCGATGACGCTCTCACCCCAACGGAGATTGAAGACCTCGAATTTGTTCGTGCCATTGGCTGTGGCAAAGCTCACGACATCGTTCCAACCATTTGGAAGATGATGTACTATAATGACCATCGATGCGGCGGCACCGCTCAAATAAATGAATAACTGTACTACATCCATCGCGACAACAGCTTTCAATCCGCCCACATATGTATAGCCCAACGTGAAAACGCCGATGATGAGAATACTTGTCGTATAGTCAAAGCCAGTGATGATGTGGACGGGAATCGCCGTCGCAAACAATCGAACCCCCGAGGCGAGAACGCGAGTAACAATGAACACGGACGAAGTGAATTTTCTAAGCGGCGTCCCGAACCGCCTGCCGAGAAAATCATACGCTGTCTCCAGGTCACCCTTATAATACGCCGGGATAAAGATGACGCTGACCAATAACCTTCCGATAAAATATCCGATGGCGACTTGCAAGAAATGCATATCGTTCTTATATGCAAGCCCGGGAATGCTGATGAACGTCAGTGTGCTGGTTTCGCTGGCAACAATGGAGAATCCGACTGACCACCATGCCATGGTTTTGCCCCCGAGGAAATAATCGCGAGAGCTTTTTTGTTTACCGGAAATGAGTGTACCCGAGACCGTCACACCAAGGAGATAGGCAACAACAATAACGTAGTCGAGGGTACTGAAGCCCATCAGGGTCTCTGTGGACGTGCGAGAAACTCTGGGAGGTTGAGAGGGCTATTTCGCTTTAACTGCGTCGTCAACCTTATCGTTGATTGTGAAGACACGGTCGAGTTGAGAGATCTTCATCAGGTCGAGGACTTTTTTGTGCACGTGGACGAGGTGCACATTGCCTCCGTGCTCGCGCATTGTGCGATCGGCAATGAGCAATGCGCTCAACCCACTGCTGTCACAAAACTGTACCTCAGCCATATCAACGATCAACTTCTGGGTGACCTTTGGCTTGCACAGAACCAGAAACTCTGCTTTCAGCTCGGGACATACCGTTGCGTCAAGCTTCCGCCCATGGAGTTTCAAAATTATTGACTTCCCGTTTTTTATCACCTCGAACTTCATGGAATCTCCACCTCATCAACTTAGAACATTGCAAGACAGGTTGCGAATCGTTTGTATATTGCCTGGGGCGTCGCTTTCCTGTCGACATTTACCTGAACGTTGAAAAACATCTCTGACGCGGGATGTGCAAATCCGACCCGTACCTTCGCGTGTGATGCTCTGCAAATATACGCAGTATGCAGGACGAAGTCAAGATTGAGATCCATAGCAACATCGTACTCTCGATGAAAAACACGCTGCAAGAGTACTCGGGTCGGGAGGGAGAATTTATTCAGGTCGCTCGGATCCAGCCGGATTACTTCGGAGTGTTGAAACTCAGCCAGCGACGTTGCTCGAGTGCTATTATGGACGATTGTGATCTGCAAGTGGTTCAATTGATCACGAAATGCGCGAAGTGCATCGCCAGCGAGGATCGCTTCCTCGTATCCCGTCGGCATCATGATCAGAACATTGCGCGCTCGCTGGAGGAATTCCGAGAACGGCTGTACCTGATCGACCTCGCTCCGAAACTGGAACTTTGCAAATTGGAAACCGAGATACGCCAACGCTCCTTCAAACATGGTATTAATCCTTGTTTTTCCTTACCTTGACAATCTTGAGGAACCGGTCCTCGTCCCACAGCTCGATCCCCAACGTTGTTGCCTTCTCAAGTTTTGAGCCGGCATCTTCACCAACGATAAGGGCATCAACCTGTTTCGAAACGCCGGATGCAACTCGACCCCCCTGCCCTTCGATCAATTCTTTTGCCTGGTCTCGTGTCATGCTCGAAAGTGTTCCGGTGATGACAAATGTCTTGCCGGCAAGCTTGCCATTCAGTTTCTTCTTTTCTGCAGAAAGGCTGAGCCCAGCTTTTCGCAACCGTTCAATGAGGAGACGATTATGAGTATTCTGAAAAAAGTGTATGATACTTTCAGCAATCTTCGGACCTATCTCATGAACAGATTGCAGTTCATCAAGTGTCGTCTTCATCAAGGCATCGATTGAGGGAAAATGTTCTACCAAGACAGGCGCAATACTTGAACCTACATGCCGGATTCCCAGCGAATACAATACACGATGAAATGGTCGTTGCTTGCTCTGTTCTATACCATCGAGCAAATTCTGGACGCTCTTTTCTCCCCACCGATCGAGCGCAATCAATTCCTCGCGGTGCTTGTGAAGATGATAGAGGTCCGCGACGCTTTTGACAAACTTCTTGTCGACAAGCTGATCAACGACAGCCTCACCAAGACCCTCGATATCCATAGCACCGCGAGAAGCCCAGTGTTCGATGCGGCCTCGGATTTGTTGTGGACATTCTTCATTCTCGCAAAAATAATTTGCTTCCCCCTGCAAACGGATAAGTTGAGCTTTGCACTCGGGACATTTTGTTGGAAATCTAAATGGCTTGATTCCCTTAGGGCGCTTCTCCATGACCACGGAAGTTATTTTTGGAATGACATCGCCGCCTCGTTCAACAATCACCATATCACCGACGCGTATATCAAGCTCGCGGATGTAATCTTCGTTATAGAGCGATGCACGGCTCACGGTTGTGCCGCCGATAAACACGGGTTCAAGGTCAGCAACTGGCGTGATCGTACCGATCCGACCCACTTGGAGTCGGATGTCGTTTAGCCTCGTCTCAGCTTTTCGCGAGGTAAACTTACACGCGATCGCCCACCTCGGACTTTTCGCAATGGCACCGAGTGTTTCCTGCTGCTGAAGTGAATCCACCTTTACGACAATACCGTCAATATCGAAAGGAAAACTCTCGCGTTTCTCCTCAAAACGCTTCCAATGATCGATGACTCCATCAATCGAAGTGTACAGCCGGGCGTGTTCATCAACAAGAAACCCCAATGTGGTTAACGTCTTCAAGTTCTCGTAATGGTTCTTGAGTTGCTTTCGTTCAGTTCTCAAAAAGTAGGCGAAGAACCTCAGGGGACGCGTGGCGACTACTTTGGGATCCTGCATCTTCAGTGTTCCCGCCGTGGAGTTGCGTGGATTGATAAATGTTTTCTCACCGGTACGTTCGCGTTCCTCATTCATCCGCTTGAAATCTTTCCTGTTCATGATCACTTCCCCCCGCACTTCACAATCAAGTAAGGCGGGCTCGGAAGTCTTCAAACGGAGTGGAACGGAACGAATTGTCTTAACGTTGGCTGTGATATCGTCCCCCTGCACACCGTCTCCACGCGTCACTCCAAGTGTCAGCACTCCATTGCGATATCTCAAGCTGAGCGATACCCCATCGAACTTCAGCTCGCAGACATATTTGAACTGTCGTTGAGGAAGAAGCGAACGGACCCTGCGATCAAAATCTTTGATGTCTTCTTCGGAGTAGGTGTTGGAGAGGCTGAGCATGGGGATCTCATGCGTCACCGTAGGAAATTCTTTGGTGGGCTCGCCGCCAACCCTGAAGGTTGGCGAATCGGGCGTAATGAGTTCCGGATATTTTATTTCAAGTTCTTGCAATTCACGCATCATCGTATCGTATTGCTCGTCATTGATCTCCGGCTCCGCCTTCACGTAGTACAGGTAATCGTGCCGATGCAACTCCTTCCGCAATCGTTCGACCTTTTGAATGACCGATCGATCAATGCTGGCCATCGTGGGTCTGTTCCTTCGCTTGGTTCAACTTTGCCAGATTTTCAAAAGATAGGGCAACATTCTTAACAGGTTTTCTCGATGTTCCTAACTGACCAAGCTTGTAACCATTGAGTGTAAATGACACTCCGGCAGCATTTCCTACCGACACAAGGAAAGATTTCTTTGCTTTCCAATGCATACGATACAACGGCGGTAGCGTATGCTCGGTCGTCTTTGCACTATCGATCACCATGTGTACCCATACGGTATCGCTCGCAATTCCTTCAAGCGTAAGACTATCAGGGCGCGGTGCATTCTTAATCCCAGGCCTTTTTGGAGGAAGAGAATCTGCCATCTGCGCGCGCGGAGTGAACTTGGATTCTTGTTCTTTGATCACTTCAGAAAAGGAAGTTTCTCGCGCCGGCTGCACCTCTCGTTCTCGCTTCAACCAGACAATCGATATTACGAACCCCATCAGCAGGAGGATAGAAAGAAGCACGAGAACTTTTCCCTGGTGACGTTTTCCTTTTTCAGGCTCTCCGCCGTTGGACATCGCCCCTTCAATCGGAGAAGATACTGGCGTCTCCACTGCGCTCGAATGTCCATCTACAACTGCCTCCGTCTCCGGCTGAGGTTGATCGATGCACTTGAGAAGTTCAATGCCATCAAGCCCGACTTCTTGTGCGTAGGATTTGATAAGCGCCCGGACGTAGGTCATCGGAAGATTGGGTATCCTTCCGTGTTCAAGATCGTCCAGAAATTTTCGATTGATCCGCGTGACGGCAGAAATGTCTTCTATCGATCGACCCTGGATCTCACGGGCATGACGCAATTGTTCGCCAATAATGACCATTGAGTTTTCGAATTACACGGAATGGAGCATTGGGTCTCATCAGGACTTTTCAGGAACATCGTGAGTCTATTCAAAAGTAGCAAGAACCGTTCTGAATTGCAAGCTACGGATGGAGCGACGAGGCGCTAACACGCTCGTCCAGAATTGTTCGAACCTTCTGTGCAAAATCAGCCAGTTCATATGGTTTCTGTATGAAGCCATCAATTGCCTCTGCAAACTTACCATCGTCAAGCATCGTCGCACTATAACCACTACAGACCAGCACCTTCATTGAAGGGAAGAGTTTCTTAATTTGATCGAAGGTCGCGCGACCTCCCATACGAGGCATGTTCATATCGAGAATGATGAGATGAAACGGTTGTGTATCAGCAATCAGCCGATCGATGGCCTCTCGGCCATTTTGAGAGACTTCGACTTGGTATCCCAGATTCCGCAGAATGTCCGCACCAATTTCCGCCACTGGCATTTCATCTTCGATAATCAGAATGCGCTCCGTCCCTCCCACAAGCTCCGATGAATCACGCTCAATCGTTGTATTCAATTCACCATTGAGAATGCGTGGCAGATAGATAGTGAATTCAGTACCACTGTTGATTTCACTGCGGACACTGATATGCCCGTTATGACTCTTCACGACACCATAGACCACCGATAATCCAAGTCCTGTTCCCTTCCCTTGCTCTTTCGTTGTGAAGAACGGCTCAAAGATACGGTGAAGAAGATCGGGGGGAATGCCCTCTCCCGAATCCGCGATCGTGATCATGACATACGAGCCCGCTTTTCCATCGGTCAGTTGTTGTGCATGCCCTTCATCGAAAGATATTCCCTGACAGGTAATGACCAGAACTCCGCCCTCGGGCATTGCATCGCGGGCATTCAGGAAGAGATTGAGAATAGCCTGCTGTAATTGTGTATCGTCTGCCTCGACAATCAGTGGTTCGGATGAAAAAACGCATTTGATGTTGATCGACTTGGGTGCACTCACTTCAAAGAGCCTGATTGTCTGTTCGATAACCGTCATGACATTAATCCGACTGACGTGGGGATTATTCTTACGGGCAAACGTCAGCAGTTGTCGAGTGACGGCAGCACCGCGTCGAGATGTCGTTTCGATCAAGTCAACATATTTCTTCCACCGATCGTCCTTGATGTGCCGCCGCATGATGGATGCAGAGCCTAAGATAGATGTCAGAATGTTATTGAAGTCGTGTGCAATCCCTCCTGCTAAATTTCCGATACTATCGATCTTTTGTGCCTGGAGGATCTTCGCTTCCATCTTCTTCTTCTCGGTGATATCCCGTAGTACCATTCGAACAATCATGGGTTTCCCATCTGCATCCCGAATTAACGACGTATTGACGCTCACATCAATCGTCGTTCCATCGCGCCGTCGGATCTGTCCTTCGATTCCTTTTAGTTCTTGCCCCAACTCAAAGATTCGCTTCAGATTCATCTCCACATGTTTGCGTTCAGACGGCGGGTAGAGTTGGAGTAGCGGTTTACCAATAATTTCTTCTTTCGCCAGACCCAATAGCTGACTTTCGGTGAGATTACAACTGGTAACTATTCCATTTCGATCCACACTATGATACATATCGGGAGAATGCTCATACAAATCGGCATAGAGTTGCTCAGACCTCCTCACCTGTTCGAATAACGATGCATTATTCAACGCGACGCTGATTTGATTACCGAATGCCTGGATCACGTCGATCTTTTTAGCTTCGAACTTTCTTAGTTCTTTGGTGCCGATGATGAGCGCTCCGGCGAAGTTCATTTGGCGAATAAGTGGAATGGAGACAAGGCTCTTCACACCCTCCTCCTTAAATTCACCTGTTGTGTTATATAGAATGTTCGGATCGTCGGTGCGCATCACACTGGGAATGTGAACCCAGAAAAACGCCTCGTCGTTAACTTCACAATCGGGAGGGAAGAGTGCTGCATTGGTACCGTACCGATGCTTCAGAACAAAGACGCCATGGTCATGAAGATAAATCCATCCAGAATCTGCGTGCATCAACTGCATCACTCTAATGAGGGCGGACTGAAGGACTGTTGTGAGCTCAACGGAACGATTCACCGCCTCTGTAATAGCGTTCAATTCGTGCAGCTCCCGTCGCTGCGCTTCGAGCATGCGGCCGTACTTGAGGGAGAAATATACGGTCACATATCCAAATACACCGACCGTCACGACGCTGATGAAGTCGAGTGATGTAAGACTTTCCCCGAGGACGATGTGAGTGACAATAATCGTAATCATCGCGACCACAACTGCTGTGGAGGCAACGACCTGCGACTGCTCAACCAGCCCCATCGTCTTGAAAAATGTCCGGATGCCAGTGATGAAGTTCTTCAGCATGCTTCAATCTCTGGTAGGAAGGTAAGAAGAAATGGATTGAGTATCAATTTCGGGAGATCGAACTCGTGACACCGGCAATAGCCGACCTTATCAGAAAATCATCGAGATGGATAGTATCACGACATCAAGACCCGTTGCAAGGGTTTGGAGCTGGAAGCATCCGATCACCGAGATCCCCCTTTGCCCAGATCATAGACAGGGCATCCCACATATGCGAGGACAGGGGCGTTACCTATTTTAGTAAGATCATCTTCCGTGTTTCTGAGAGATCCCCGACGGCTATGTGATAAAAATACACACCGCTTGGGACTCTTTCAGCATTCCATACAACAGAATACTCTCCGGGTTGTTTTTCCTCGTTGAGGAGTGTTGCGATTTCTTGTCCCATCACATCATAGACTTTAAGCGAGACAAACGTAGCATTAGGAATGGAGAACTGTATTCGTGTGGCGGGATTAAATGGATTGGGGTAATTGCTTGACACGCTAAAAGATGTTGGAATAGTAGCCGCTTCACCAATGTCCGTTAGGAGATTATATTTGTAAGTGTATCTATAAGAATTCTCCCACTGATAAACATTCCATACCTGCTCAACGGTCTCTAACAAATTACCAGCCTTGTCGTAACTGGAGTGATTCCTACTGAGATCCAGCCAATCTCCGCCTTGCCAGGCCTGCAGCGTCGATTCTTCTTTTTTGCCATGTGAATAATTCTTATCAACCCTTCTCGATAAATTTACCCAGAGGCTATCATGCCAGCGAAGCGAGAGTACTTCATCCTTGTTTCCGCGCGAGGAATAAGCGTAGGCAATCCTTGATCGGAGAACCCACATGTTGGTAAACCATCGCCAACGTTCGAAAAGGATCCTGTTCCCAGCAAGATCATACGCATAGTTGTACCTATCATTGTTCAGCCAGACACTATCTCGCCACCGTTGACGGATATATTCCGTTTGATGGTGGAACGAATCGTAGGCGTACATCCTTCTTTGGGAATTCGCCCATTCATTACCTCTTCGCTTCTGGAGGATTTCCTCAATGCGATTCCCTGCCCCATCGACTGTGAACAAATACAGTTGCGCGTTGACCCACAGTGTATCCCTCCAGGTTTGACCGAGCCTCGTTATTAGATTGTCATTGGGATCATAGGAATAAATAAATTTCGCGAGGTTCACCCAATTCTGATTATCCCAATATTGCAACGAAGACTCGGTCACCTTCCCAGTTGAACTGTACGTCGATAATATTTTCGAGGCATTCACCCAGACACCACTCAGCCACGTTTGTGATACAATCTCAATCGCTTGTTTCCCTGTCGAATACGTGTAGAGTGATCTATTAGCGTTTACCCAATCACCATTGTCCCATCGCTGAAACAGGATTTCTTCAACTGATGATCCATCAGCAAGAACATGGACTGAAACCGATGTCCCTGATTGTACATCATCGGGATGATCAAGATCATTCAGGCTCTCATCGACGAGACCGGTCGGTGGAGGTGATTCTTCATCTTGCGCGAATGATGTTTGTCGGGCGGCGAGAGAGAGCCCAAGCAACAACAGGATTCCCAAAAAATGCAGTAAAGACTTTTTCATAAAATATACTTCCCATTTTTTGAAGAACGGGGCAGGAAAGCGCCTCAAGTGAATTGGAAACAAACGAGAGTCGGAACGGCGGGATTTGAACCCGCGACCCCTTGCACCCCAAGCAAGTGCGCTAGCCGGGCTGCGCCACGTTCCGAAACCAAGTCAAAATTCAAAATGAAAGTTAAAATGCGTACAATGTCTGGTGAATGTGTTTTTTATTTTTTACTTTTTACTTCATTACTTCACTACTCCATCACCCCCACATTCCAGTCAGTTTATGTCAACCTCACCAATAACTCTTCCAGAAATTTTTTGATTTCAATCATGTCGCCACGCAAACGGTTCTCAGGTACTTTAGCGGCTTGTGGTTGTCCTTGCGCAGTTGGTGAAGAGGCAGGTTCCGCAATGAGCTCGAGCTGTTCACCGGAATCGGTATCGGGCATATACGACAAGAGTACTTGCTTTGCTCCTTCGATTGTATATCGCTCTTCACGAAGAAGTTTCTTGATATACAAGATGAGCTTGATTTCTTTGTTCGTGTAGATGCTGTTGCCGGCGCGGTTCTTCGCGGGATTGAGCTGTTCGAATTCCGATTCCCAGTACCGTAGAACGTACTGTTCAAGGTCAGTGATTTTACTGACTTCGCTGATGGAGTAGTACAATTTCTTAATACCGATTTGTTTCATTGCACCAATTCCTTAACGGTTGTTGGTTGAGTAAGCCTTTGAAACATAAGGAAATTCTCGTCGAAAGGCAACACGACACCAACAACAAAGCCCCTCGTTAAAAAGAGACTCATCATTGCATACGACAGTAATCCAGTTAACGCATGAGAAGCATTTTTCGCATCTCACTGTAAATAATTTTTCCTGTAGGTTTTGTCACAGTAAACCTCGTAAAGTACATTCCGCTCGCAACGGCACTCGCATCCCAACTCACGCTGTAATTGCCCGCATTCTTGGATTCATCGACGAGGTTTACTATCTCGCGCCCTAGAACATCAAACACCGCCAGCGTTACGTGACCATCAACCGGAAGCTGGAAACTGATGACTGTAAGAGGGTTGAATGGATTTGGATAATTGGGAGTTAACTGGAACTTGTCAATCCCGTTAGGTTTTTTTCTGTTGAACGATGAATCTGAGAGATGTTCATACCGACCTCGTGCAACCAAGATAAAACTTCTTTTCTGTCCCGCTGGAATTGGATTGGCGGCGAAGCGCAATTCAAGTACTTCACCCGGTTCTACCGTGGTATAAGCACCGTCAATGTCCTGAAGTTTGACTGTTACATCACCCGCTGTAGAGTTCCTGGCGCCATTGAGAGGCACTTCTGTTACCTGATATGGGTCAGATATTTTTCTTGCAAGATTGGCATAATTGAGTTCGGCATCTTCGTGGAATGTTACTGCCATACTTGAGGGATCAAGCGAATCAATTGGAATGTAAGCGAGCGTCGGCCGACGTCGGAAAGTAAAGGAAGCCGAAGAATGAGTTGCTGTAATAACCCCCATCGTTTGTTTTTTTATAGGTTGAGGTGTTGATGCGCCTTCGATAAGAGCCCCGCCATCCACAGTGGAACCAATGCCACCAGCTTTAATGATGGGTAGTGAAAAAGTGAACGAAAGAGAATCATCTTTTGAAACATGGACATTCGCGGTGTCAGATGAAGCAAGTGTGTTGGTGATATCAACTCCCTGGAGCCTCGCACGTCGGAGCCTGTATGGTGTTGCATATTCGATGATTTCGCCTGTTTGAAGAACCGCGATATGTGAGTTTGGAGAATGATCGATAGTGAGGAGTTTAACTTGATCGAAGAATGAACGCTCGTGCTCGACTTCTTTTATGAGCACGACATACTCGTCACCTTGAAATGTTGTTTGCGGTTTCGAGAGCTTGTAATAGTCTGTTACGTCTTGACCCCGGTTTCCGGGATATTCAGACGCTTGCAAGATATTATTATCTTCCCGAAATCTGATTCCATCCCACGCATACACAAACGGACAGCCACTCCCGCCGCAGCCACATGGTCGTACGCTATTCACAAGTGAGATCGCTATGGTTTGTGCTGAATTGCCGTAACGGTTTGAGCAGGTAACGGTGACATTAACGGTCTTTGACTGTGAAACGTTGTTGTTGTAGAGGTAGGCTTCGTTCGATGCTTCCGCTCCACCCGCAGTCAAGGTGTAGCCGGTATGATCTCCACTCACAGACCAAGAGAAAGTGTGAGGGTAGCAGTCGCTGACAATGCAGCGAATGGTCGCGGTCTCATACCAGTAGAGGGGGTTAACATCGACTGTGAAACTTGTAATCAGCGGTTGGGAAGGACCGATCGTCGTAAATTGGTAGGAATAAGACCAGCCACCTGACACGCTACCATTATTTGCTTTTACTCTCCAGAAATATGTTGTCCCTTCGGTAAGAGGTGCGAGCTGAACAGAAGTGCCTCCGACATCATTATTATAAACTAAATCAGTAAAACCACTGGTCGAGGAAACTTGAACACGATAGGAGGTAGCACAGCTAACCGCCGCCCAACTCATGGTAGGAGATGTAGAAACACATCTGGCATTAGGACTTGGGTTACTTAATTGCGGTATTGAGGGAATCGGTGCAGAGAAAGATATTTCTTTAACCAAAGGTTGAACTGCATCTGCACCGTAACTCCCATTGTAATACGGCGTCACCTCAACGTGCAACTTATAGCTTCCACACGGCAGCGAGGTGGTGAAGAGATACTGTTGAGAATCTCCAGCGCCGTTGAACAGCGTCGTAACAAGAGAATTATCCGAAGCTCTGACAATGGTTGCATTGATGGTGCTCAGGTTTGTTGTGGTAAAAGAACATTGTGTGCCTGTCATCGTGGGAGTAGCGGTCATCCATAGGACATCCGCCCCGGGGAGGAAATTACTCATCCCAGCTGTGTTCCCCCATTTATCCGACACATGGAGATTTAAGATGCCAAGAGTATGCTGAGCGTCTAAGAACCAAGGTGATCTGCTCAAAGAGTACGGCGCGGTAAATAATTTTTGATTGACATTGGCAATAAAATCGATAGAGGCGATGTAATCGCCCGTCTTGGAGAAATGATGGAGCTTGCCCAAGCCGGCGTCGCTGACCCACCATTCAAAAGTTCCGTCTCTTCCGATGGACGTGAGCTTCGAACCTGTTTGTGTGAACTCATTTGACTTGAATGCTTGAATCGTAGTACCAGTTACGGAGGTGGGATCAGCTAAAACGAATGCATTTCTTGTTGGATCAATGAATGCAATGTATTGGGTGTTGAACGGAGAATTAGTCCAGACTTCCGGTGCGAACACCTTTGATGGGTTATTAAGGCGGTAAGTTTGTCCACCAATACTGTAATATTCTACTATTTTTTGAATCATGCCAGATCGATTTATCTGAACAAGCCTTCCCTTATCATCATCCGCAATCCAAATCTTATCTGAATCAGGACAACAGGGCTCGCCATCGAGTGCGATGGAAATATCACATGGATGCGTAACACCTGGCAAAGAAATACTCGATACGAAATGTAGAAGGCCTCCGGTAAAATAGAGTTTGACAATTTTATTATGATCCGTATCTGCGACGTAAACAGTATCAAGATTATCCACTGCCATACCCCCTGCATTTAGAAAAGTGTAATCTCCGGAATTGTCGCCATACGACCTAATCCAATTGCCCGAGTATTGAGCGGAAACAATCCGATCCCAAACGGGATCAAGATAAAAAGAAACAAAATTATTCAAATCGGTACCCAAGAAAAGGCCACCTAGACCGAGTCTGGCATTATCTGAAAATATCCTCCGCTGAATTTTCCCGAAGGTATAATTGGCGCTAAGAACATAGCAATTATCCACTACCGGAGTATAGGGTTCTCGAACACCGATCAAGGAACGATCACTCATAACAATGGTGGGAGAAGTCATTGTGCTCATGAGTCCCTTCTGCTGTTTGAATCCCGTTAGAGCTCGTATCAGTTGAGGTGCTTCAATAATTTTCCAGGTTCCATTATTCTTCTCTAGCGAAATCACGAGTTCTCTCAGTGATGGGGTACTTCCCCCACTTATATCGCACATCGCATTTGCCAGATTTCCCGTGACCATCACGCTCAGATCCTTGAGTGCAAAATTCTCGAATGCGCTTTTACCTTTCTTCAATGACGAAGTCTCTGACGTTTTCAATTGATTCACTGTACTCGGCTCTGGTGAAAGTATGGCATTCACGGTTTGAGCATCACCCCTCCGAACAGCAAACATCAGGTCATTCAAGATTAATTTTATTCTAAGCTCATTGCTGAGCATCGAAATAGGGGGTGTTGCCTGTTGTAACTGAGCACAAACGCTCCCAAGTCGTAAGAAGCACAGAATAAGGGTAGTATAAAAAATAATCTTCTTCATGAGCTATTTGCTCTCAACAAAGGTATTCTTACTACTACGTTATTTATTGTTGTCTCTCACTTTCAACAAAATAAAGGACGTTTTTCCACTTTGATCATCTGATCTTTTCATGCCACTCAGATATAGACCGCCGTTGGGGCTAATTCTAATGTTACGTTGAGTGACAGAAATATTTTGTTGTTCAAGCATTTCGAGGGGGGTCTGAATACTTCTAATCTCTCGAAGGTGGTCGTCGAGGGTTTTTGTGATAATTCCATTTGTCAAAGATAAATTGTCGTTACGATCAAAACCAACAACTGTCCATGTGTTTCCGTATTTTTTCTTTAACCAACCAACTACTTCTGAAAAAGCAACGGTTGCCAATTTTTTCAAATCATGCGAGGGTGTCAAGTTTCCTCCTGCGTCGTGTTGCATCTTTTGGAACGAAGAAATATCAGGTCGCGTTCTATCGAATCTGTAGATATCTCCATTTGAGTCCTCGAGATCGTAATCAACCATCCCTAAGAAATTCCCCCTCTGATCATATGCATAAACAGGAGTGTCCGATGCTCGCATAAGTCCAGCAGGAAATGTTCTGATATACACATTTCCTCTTGAACTAACAAAAAAATTAATTACTCGGTCCGATCCCTCTACTGGTTTCTGCTTGCGAAATGGGAATTTCATCAACAGCTTTCCAGAACGATCATATTTGTAAAGAGCTACCTCGTACTCAAAGAACAACACGTTGACGTAAAGATTATCTTGCCCATCAAGCCCAAGTTTCAGACTGACAGCTGGACTGATAACATCTTGGCCAAAATACCTTTCGTCTGGAAGGATTATCTCATCGACCCAATCTCCCACTTCATTAAACTTTTCTATTCGATTATTCTTCGAATGGGTTAGAAATATGTTGTTGCTTCGATCGACGACCAAGTCATCATCTGCGGAAAAGCTGATCTTATATCTAGAATCAGTTAATCTACTTAACTTCTCCCCTTTCAACCCCGGATCAATTCTGATTTGCGAATCATCTATAACAATGTCATAGCTGAATTTGGACTGGGGCAGCAAGCTGTGAAAAAAGAAAACAAGTAAAGGAATCTGCAGTAATATTCGTGCCCTTTGAGTTAAATCCGTCTTCTTTCTAATCGTAGTATTCATTAAGGCCTCACGAAAATGAAGTTGTAGTTAGATCCAGGTCCGCCTTCTGAGGCGGGAATGTCATCAAAAATTCCTAACCTATGTTCCATTGCCCCGTCATTAAAATAACGAATAAGATTTTGGCAGCTGACCACGGTGTAGTATTTGCTATCTGCATAATCAGTGTGCCCAGTTACTATCCCTGAGTGATCATACACGCCATTCAAATCCCAGTCATACAAAACTATATCACCAGGTTTAACAACACCGGTATCTTGAGTATAGCTCTTAAAATTGTCGCAGCTAACTACTGAGCCTGCGTCGATTGTAAACCCAGCGTCTAACATTGCTTGCGCAACTAGAACATAACATACCATGCCCGCATCGTTACACCCATTGCCAAGCAAGTGACCAAGAGGAAATCCATAAGGCGGCGTATCCCCGACACATATATACTGATTCCAATTGTTCTGCATCGGTGGGGTGGAATGACCAAGCTTTTTCCTAAATGATTCCAATGTTTCATGCACGTTGCCTCCATTAAGCCAGCCAGTACCTGACCATGCAACCGCACCAGATGTGTTCTGCGTTGTCCCACCGGTACCGGGCCCTGGTGCAATGAACCAGGAAGGTCCTCCGCTTATATAGGCGTATGCCTTAGCCGCAATCGTTGCGTTCAAAGGTTTGTCGGGCATTTTCTGTGGCTCATCCTTGCCGCACGAGCCATACGTGCCGATAGAAAGAAAAACAAATGCGATCGTTAGATCCAGGTATCTTCTAAATCGATATTTGAGATTATTCATTACCATTGTGATCTGATTTCCGCAGGTTCAGGTTCCTCCATGGTTGGTTAGCGGAGATCCATACGCCTCATCAAGTTTTCTCCTCTTTGCGAGAAGGGGATGTTCTTATGTCACGGTACAAGAAAAAGAAATTATTGTCAAGTAAAAAATTATAAAATCTTTTAGAAATGTTTCTCTTCACCGCTCGATCACCGCAACCGCCACAACGACATTTTCTGAGTGAGAAATGGATACCAATATCTTGCTTCCTTTCAGCAGCTCTCTCACGTGTCCGTAGAGGACCACTGATGGTTTTCCGGACGAATCGTTTTCTACTTCGACATCTTTCCACCGGAACCCACCGCTCCATCCCGTCGTAAGCGCTTTTGCTACTGCCTCCTTGACGGCAAACCGCGCTGCAATGTGGTGGGTCGGATTTTTCTTCGAGTGTGCATACGTGAGCTCGCGGTCGGTGAAAATCTTGTGAAGAAAGATATCCCCCCACGCGTCAATTGCACGCTGAAGCCGCTGGATTTCCACCACATCAACGCCGATGCCTTCAATCATGCGAGATGAGCGCTCCCGCATTTTCTTTCTCGACGATCCCGATAAGATCTTTCACATCGCTAATTTCGTAGTCTGCATGGGTCTCAATTGTTCCGAACGTATCTCCATACCGCGCGAAGACCGTCTTCATGCCGATGTTCCCCGCTCCGACCATATCTCGTTCCGCCCAATCGCCGACCATGAGGGCTTCTTCGGGCTTTACTTCGAGAAGCTCGAGTGCTTTCCGGAACGGTCCGGGGTTTGGTTTTCGTTCTCCCGTGTCGTCGAACGTCACAACTGCATGAAAGATATGATGGAAGTTCAAGTAACATAATCGCAACCATGCCTCACGAGCAGGAGCATCGGAGACAACGGCGAGACGCAGGCCGCGCTTCAGTAGTTCCATGAGGGTCATGTAAACATGCGGATAAGGAACGAGCGCCGCTTCACGAGCCCGTCGGTAGGAGATGATCCCGGCAGATAAAATCTTGTAATTGACTTTGTTGAATACATCATACAAGAGCTGATCGAACACATTTTGGAATTCAATCCCCCGCTCTTTGTAGATTGCATCGATGCGCGTCTTCACTTCATCCGGTGATAGTTTCAGACCAGCATCGATCATAGCATGGACGGCGGCATTGATCGCCTGTCGCTTCATCGCCATGAAATCAACGAGCGTGTTATCCAAGTCGAATATAACCGACTTAATCATCGTACAGGGTTTGTTTTGGCTGCCTTAGCCGTTTTCGTAACTTCGTCTTCGATGTACGCGCGCAGTGTCGGCTTGATGAACGTCGTTTCAATGCCGTACTCCGCTATTGCTTGAGCGAGTGTGGACGCCCGCTTGGCGTCTGTAAGCTTTTTGTTGATCACCAGCACTTTATGATCTTTGAGGATACAGTACCCCCCGTCAAAATCTCCCTTTTCATACCTGACTTGAATGTTTAGCTGCCGAGTCAACTCTTCAAGTTCGTGAATTAACTGAACGTGGTTCATCAATGTATTGTGCAGAAAGGTGGAACATGTGCCTGAATGATGAAGTAAGAATAACCATTTCTGACTTTAAAATCAACTGATTCTACTGAAGAACAAGTCTCTTTATCACTGAATCTCGTCGTGCGCTGGCGATGTGATTCTGAGGATCGTGTTTTAAGATTTGTTCATAGGTATCTGCTGCCATCCTTAACCGCCTTTTGATCTCGAACATCTCACCCATCAGCATGGGCGCGTCCACGCTGGCTGGATTCGCTCGGAGGGCAAGTTCAGCTTCATCGATCGCCTCTTCGTTCAGCTCAATTTTCTTGTAGAGTCGCCCGATGGCGATGTGAAACTTGCTGTTCTCCAGCGAGGAGCTCGTCGTGCGGAGAGAATCCTGAAGGGCGATGATCTGGTCAAATGCATTGACGACCGGATTGGAGTGATCAATGTTTTCGAGGATTCCAAGATACCGTCGCGCCATTATCGTGTCGCCCATTTGGAGGTTGAAATGAAAACCCCAAAGTAATCCGACAAAGAATGAAGAATCGGACTTGAGCATAGCGTTGATGATCTCCTGTGCACGCCGCCCGTAGCCGAGCTGCCAGTAGTCGCGTGCGACTTTGTATAATTCAACGGCTTTGCTCTCCGGGATACGCGAAGCTTTCGCAGAAGCTAACCGGCGCATAGTTTGGATATGGTTACGCGCCGTATATGTATAACTCAACGCCTGCGGCAGTGTGAATAATCTTTGGTAATATTTCAATGCCGCAGTTGTGTCCCCGACGAAGACACAAGACAACATGGTCTGATAAATCACTTCCGGGTGAGACGAATCCGCAGCGAAGGCGGCTGTGAACATACTCTTCGCCTCCGGATAGAGTCCTGCTCTCACGGCTTTTCTGCCAGCCATTAAGTAGTTGGTCACAGACAACGAATCATCAATGACACGATCGCTGGGTGTTCCGGGTCCCGCCTCGCGTAATCTCGAATGTACTCTCATCAAGTGCAGATTTGCAACAACATATAGAGGTTCGAACCAAAATCGTCGTGACTCTGCCATCAAGAATTCGTAGGCGAGAAAATTCTGGAAGCGAGTCGGCGCAAGAAGATATTCCACCTTGTTGTCACGAAGTTCTGTCTCGAACATCGGGAGGGGGACGCCATGATCGAGTTCGAGTACTTTTCGATTACCAACAACAATCGCTATCTCTTTCGCAGGAGTTGCAATGACTGTCCGTTCAGGAACATGCTCGGAGATCCATTGCCCCATCAGTGACCAAGGCTTAGTGAACATGAGCGGATACGATGGAAGCACCCGAAGACGTTCGTACAATGACTCGGGAGAGTGTCGGTACATCACATTGGTTTTCGTGATCTCATAGATGCCTACAAGATTAGGTAGGATGAACGCGATGAGTGTTCCGAGCATCCACCTCCGTCTCTTGAGATGTGGGAAAAGTGTCGTCTCGCGGATGATCCATTCAATGCCAACAACTACTACATACGTCATCAGAGGTAACAGCGGAAATAGAAACCGGATATCATGCACCGGATAGAGAAGAATCACCCCAAGATAGAATAGGGTGATAAACATTCTTAAGAGTGCAGTTCGGGACCGACGAAGGTCAATGAAGGTACCGACAATCATCAATGGAACGCTGACTATCACAATACCATATTTTCCTACGAGCATCAACTTCTGAAAAGATTGGAAGGCATACGATGGACTTACCACGAGCTGGAGCTGTTTGGTATTGAAGAGTGGGTAGAAGATCATTCCACCGAGATCGAACCAATACGCTTTCACATTAGTCCACAAACGCAGTGCAATTTCGTTGGCGAGGGGAGAGCTCTCCGCCGTAACAAAATGTTGAAGAATGAGCGAGACGTTGCTGGTCTGTGATTCAATCGGTGGGGCATACACCATGTTATTCCGAATGTACCACAGCGTGCTGACCGTGGCCGCGGCAAGGAAGAGTATCCCGGCTTTAAGTGGTTGTTTCATCATCAGAAGGTATGCAAGAAGCGCTAACAACACGGCAAATCCAGCCTCGCGAACCAAAGGTATGAACGAGGCACACACCGTCAACACAAGGAAGAGACCCTTTTGCGTAAATTCCGTAGATGCCAGTCGCTCACAGACGATGAGGATGAGAATCAGGAAGACAATAAACGGGATTTCCGAAAGCACTTCCGTTGAGTAGATGAGAAGCAAGGGACTGCTGGCGAAGAAAATAGTTCCGAGGAAGGCACTCGACCTTCCAAGAGTTATCTTGATGAAGTAAGAAAATAGTATCAAGGCACTTGTTCCCCAGAAAAGAGTCCAGATTTTTACCGCAGAGATGGACCCCGAGATCAGATACTCGACTGGTGCAATGAGGACGGAATAAAGTGGTGCGTGAACGACATAGCGATCAACGTCGGGTTCTGTTGAATCCATAAAGCCATGACCATGGGCAACAGAATTACCCCAAATGAAGTACCGTGTGCTATCGGGTGTGTAAAGCGATAGATCGTTCAGGCGAAAGAACCCTGCGGAAAGAAAGAGCGAGCATAGCAACACAAGCCACGCGTTTTCTGTCAGAAATGGATGATGTGGATCGGTTACGATGATAGGTTATCCGGACGTCGTTGAACTTAGTCCCGGCTTCCTCTGTAGCGGTCGAACAATCGTAAGGACAAGGATCGTATAATAACATAAGAGGGCGATCATCGGCACACCCGAGAGTGCAGCGAGACGATGGATGAAGAGCTTGCGAAACTCAACGAGATCATTTGAGCCGATATAATCCAGATACCATATGCGGACATCGAGCACCATCGTGTAGATCTCGACCGGTGTGAAGAGATAAAACAAGATCGCACACATCAGTAACCAACCGTGCTGCTTGAGCTTCAACTCGGCGGTCCTCAAATACAGGATCCCCGCACACCATGCGATCACGTAAGCAAGATTGACAATGACAGAGCTCTGGGCAATCAATGCAAACACCGCACGTTCAACAAAGGGATGAATGTTGGGCTTAAAATCCAGTGTCCCCGGTTGAAGGAGATCGAATCCGATCATTGCGCGGATGTTGATACCGCCGAGCCAGCAGACTGAGGAGATCAGAAGAACAATCAAGGCGATTTTTGCAGTCCGGGACTCCATACAGGCGGCAATAACTTACTTGATTTTTTGGAGACTTGCAAAAAGGAGTTCTATCGCTTCATTGAGCACTCAATGCTGTCCGCTGCTGAGAACCGCTGACCACTCACGCCGTACCGCGGTCGAGGGAATAATTCTTTAACCAGGACAGGTCATGCAAGAAATCAAGAAGACTGTTCATGCTTTCATGCGAGACGGAGAGGAACGTCGTCGAAAATCGATTCTGAATTTCTTCAGGTGCATTGTCGATTAAGGTGTGCAGAAGTTCTGAAGTCGTTTCAAGGTTTCTTGTGAACTCGGCTGAGAGTTTTGCTGTTTCATCCGTGTCAGTGCCAACTCGTTTCATGATAGTGACCGCGTGAGAGATGAACTTGGCATGAAAGGTGATTTGGTCAAGGATTTGCCCCCCTCCTGTTGATTGCGCGAGTTCTATGAGGACCGCCATCTCCTCACGATAATGAAACTTGCGGTGAGCGAATTGTTCAACGGCATCGAGGAGCGAGTTTGTCTCAGGTCGTATCGTCGTCATCCTTTGACGAACACTGAATTACGCCGGCAGGGTAATGGTGAAAGTCGAACCAGCCCCGACCTGACTCTTCACACTAACGCGCCCGCCGTGAGCTTCGGCGACATGTTTAACGAGTGCAAGGCCTAAGCCCGATCCTTTTTCATTGACAAGCGGTACGTTCTTCGCCTGATAAAACTTCTGAAATAATTTCGGGAGATCTGTCTCAGGGATTCCAACGCCCGAATCTTGTACATCAATGACAACGCATCCGTGCCCATTTTTGGTTACGTCGCCGCAATCGTTACTCTTCTTCATCCGAATGGTGATCAATCCGTCGTCAGGCGTGTATTTTAATGCATTCGAGAGGAGGTTAGAAAAGACCTGACCGATTCGTTCCTTATCGATTATCAACGAGGGAATCTGATCAGACAGAAACTCGACATCAATCTGTCGTGTCTGTGCAATTAATTGTGCTTCCTGAATCAGCGGATTCAACACTTCAAAAAGGTTTGCACTTTCAAACTTGAACTTCATTAAGCCAGCTTCCATCTTGGCGACGTCGAGGAAGGAGTTCACAAATTGGTTGATCCGGTTCGTCGCCTGATGGATCATCCCGACTGCGTCCCGCTGGCGCTGTGTCAGGGGCGTTCCATCCTTGGTATGAACGATGGAATAACATCCAGCCTTGATCACTTGCAGCGGGGTTCGCATCTCATGGGAGATCTCTGACATGAGCTGTGCTCGCATCTCATCAAGTTGTTTGAGCTTCTCACTCATAAGATTGAACGCGTTCGTAAGATCCGCGATCTCGTCATAGGTGGTGACTGCGACAGTTTCATAATGTCCCTCACCAACCCTTTCCGTCCCTGCTTTCAAGGCTTGGATGGGCTTGGTAACATTGCGAGCAATCAATAAGGCGAGCACGCTTCCAATCGCAAGAGCGAGGAGAAGAATATAATAGCCTCCGCTGATCGCATCGCTTGTTTGCTGATTTAACCGTTTGAGGGCTTTGCTTAGGGTCGGGAGATACGCTTCATTCAAAACATGCAGTCGCTGTCGGATGGAGTCAGTCAGTCCTACCTGCGAGCCTATCGTCGGGAGAGGATCATACGTACGGTCACTCTGTATTCGATGAGTCTGTTGCTTGATGTAGTCTTCATAGCGATGGTGCATCGCAATCAGCGCCTCAACCAGAGATCTGGTGTCGTTCCGTTCCATCATTTGCAACAGCGAATCGGCAGAGGTTCGGAATTGGTTAGTGGTTAGTGTCAGTCGCTGCTGATTGAGCTGATCCTTTGCGTTAAAATACTTATGCACAGACTCTGTCTCCGTCTCCAATAATTTTTCAAGATACTGAGACAGGGGGATGATTCTGAACTCCGGTTGATCCGTTGTGAAAACTGGTTTGAGTTGTAAGAGAATAGTAATACTCATACCAACCATTAGAAGGATGATGATGGCGAAACCAGCGACAACTTTTGTGAAGAGAGGAAAGCGGGGACGTAATTTACGAGGTGACGTTGTCAATTCAATACAGGAAATTTCTGTTTAATAAACAATTCAAGGCTACCTACGCTCAATCCGAGAAACGGTTGCAAGATAGGCGAGAAAGAGGAGAAAGTCAAATAATGAAGAATTCAGGTGCTGGCTCACTTTGAGAAATTACACGGTCACGGACCATTCCGTGACCGAATTCTGTGCTTGTGTCACGGTGTGGACCGTGACACCTGTGAAACTGAGCCAGCGCCAGAATTCACCACCACAAAAGGCAACTACGGGACTATCGCCATATCATGTACTTCGGATTTGGGGAAGTTCAACTTTAAAAAAACTTCTTGACAATTGTTTTTAAATTGTGCAAATTTAAAACGATTCCATCCACGAGTTTTCCTCAAACCATAGGAGAGAATGATCATGCGTATCATACCTAAATTGTCATTTCTAATATGTCTCGGTTTGATCACCTCTGTAATTTCACTGGCACAGGGACCACCTCGCAATTTACAGGGCGAGTTCCATGAGGGCGCCATACAACTTTCGTGGAATCATCCCGAAGGTGAAGCCAATCCAAATTCATACAATGTTTATCGACGTGTTAATGATGAGACCCTATGGCATAAACTTGCGCCGGTGACCGGTACAGAATTTTTCGATACCTTCATCACGCCGAACACACTCTATCATTACAAAGTAACGGCAATGTTCGGTGAGGTAGAGAGTGATCCGTCGAATATTGTCGAGGTGCATACACCTGCAGATAATCCATTCCCTCCACCCCCACGAGAACTTGAAGGCGAGTTTCACGATCAGATTGTTTCATTGCACTGGCATCACCCCGAATCGCATGATAACCCCTCATTCTACAAGGTGTACCGTGGTTCCGAGACGGTGCACCCTCCAGTGGTCATTGCAACGACACCCGATACTGCGTACAACGATTCCACAGTCGTGCTGAGGACAATGTATGGCTACGTTGTAACTGCTGTCTACAATGACACGATGGAAAGCATGCCCTCCAACCTGATCCAAGTTTTTACTGGCGAAGATACTGTGCACGATTCTACCCATGTCGCAATTCATTTCACCACCGAGCCCAGACATTTTGCACTTGTCAATCAACTGTATCAGTATGATGCTGACGTCGCCACAATGCCTCCAGGCGTATCGGTGTGCTTCAGGCTCGAACACGGGCCCGACGGAATGACCATTGACGCAGTAACCGGACTTGTGGAATGGACGCCGTCAGTGCCGGGAATTTTCGAGATTGAAATCAAAGCCCAACCATGTGACGGGCGCGAAGGTGAAGCAGAACAAGAGTTCCACCTTTTCGTACTCTCCGGTTCCCCCGGAAGCGTTTCTGGTATGGTTCGCAATACAGGTGGAGAGGGAATTAGAAATGTCAAGATCAAATTGTTTGACGTCGCTCATGGTGAATTTGTCATGCGCACCAGAACCGACAGCTCAGGCTACTACAGCTTCCCTTTTGTTAATCCCACAACCTACTTCGTCCGGGCAAAACCTGAGAACGAAGTGTATGCTCCCCAATGGTTTGATGGTGCGACGCACATTGAAGATGCCACACCAGTGGTTGTACACGACAGTGAGTCGGTGACTGCTAATTTTACTCTGCTGCCACGAGACACGGTCGAAGATCGGTTTACTCTTTCTGGAACGGTGATGGATACAGGATCAACCCCAATCGGTGAGGCAAGAGTAATGGTCTTCCGCGTCGAACACGATAGCCTGTCCGACGATATGTTCGACGATCACCACGATGAATGCGACCATGACCCTGTACGGGTTACTCACACTGACAGCAATGGTCACTATCAATTTGTTTTGCATCGTGGAACATATATCGTCGGAGCAATGGCTGAAGGATTCCTCCCTCAATTCTGGGACCACAAACATTCTCCGCTCGAGGCAAACCGAATCCCCCTAACGGAAAATACTTCTGGCATAGATTTCAACTTGGAACCGCGACTACAGGGTACTGGTTCTATTACCGGTGTGGTTCGAAATGCGCAGGATAGCACAGCGCTTGAGAGTCACGTCTTGGGCTTTATGAAAGACACAACAGGACACTTCACAGGTTTTGTCGCGTTTGCCCGTACGGATTCGACAGGCGCGTACACCCTCGAACACCTGCCAAATGGTTCCTTCATCGTTTTGGCGAAAGCAGAACATGATTTTGTTCCAACATTCTACAACACGTCAGGCGGAACGCCATTTCTGGACAGCGCGACGGCCGTAGATGTGAGCGGCAGTGCAGTCACCGGCATCGATATTTATGTTCAACCGGATTCTGCTGAGGGCCTCAACAGTATTGCGGGGCAGATCCAGTCGAGTTCATCACAAATGGAGCGTATACCCACCCTTGCTACTCCAGTGGCAGGTGCTCTCGTGGCAATTAAGAACAGCTCGAATCAAGTCGTCGGTACCGCTGTGAGTCTTGAAGATGGAAGTTATCTCGCACCCGGGCTTGCCCCAGGAACGTATACGGTTGTATTCCAAAAACCGGGAAAGACGACAGCGAGTACCCCCGTCTCGGTCACCTACGTCAACAATACACCAACAATGACGACTGTAAACGCCCAATTGAGTGACGCGTCTGGAAGTGGACCGCTCGGCACGATGAACGTTCACGCAAGTTGGAACCTCGTCTCACTCCCGGTCACAGTTACCGATGCGAGTAAATCGTCAGTCTTCCCAATGGCGATCTCCGCTGCATTCCGCTATGTTCCGGGCAGTGGTTACCAAACAAGTTCGATCCTCGACTATGGTGCGGGGTACTGGGTGAAGTTTCCAGCAGCACAGGCATTCAGCATCAGTGGAACGGCGCGGACGAATCAATCAATCACCGTGAGCGCGGATTGGAATCTCATTGGCTCCCTTTCATCCTCGATCGCAACAACTGCCATAACATCCACTCCGCCCGGCATTATCGCCTCAAAGTTCTTCGGTTACAATGGCGGCTACACTCTTGCAAGTTCTCTTGAGCCGGGGAAAGGATATTGGGTGAAATCATCCTCAGCGGGCACTCTGACAATGAACACCGGAGCCTCGACACCCAAATCAGGTGGGAGTATAATTGCTGATCTTGAGGGGTTGAATTCTCTTACAATCAAGGACCGATCCGGCAATAGCCAGACGCTATACTTTGGCAGTAATACCAACTCCATCAACCGCACACTCTACCAATTGCCACCATCGCCGCCGGCGGACGCGTTCGATGTGCGCTTTGCTTCGCATCAACTTATTGAGATGCATCCCTCGTCGATGAAGACAATGATGGAATTCCCGATCACAGTTCAGTCGGCCCGCGAGCCCCTGACAATCAGGTGGATCATTAATGATAACACGGCCGGCTACAAGATCACCGATGCAAATGGCAAATCGTTTACACCGAGTTATATGACCGGTAAGGGTTCCTTGCAGCTCAATGCCTCGGGCGTAACGCGATTATCGCTCCAGGCGCAACCCAAGGAACTCCCGAAGGAGTTTGCATTGCATCAAAACTTCCCAAATCCCTTCAATCCATCAACCAATATTTCGTTCGATCTGCCGAAGGCGTCAATCGTAACGTTGAGGGTGTATAACATCCTTGGACAAGAGGTGACCACGTTGTTGAATGCCATCACGCTCGATGCAGGTGCACACGCAATTTCATTCGACGCGTCGGCTCTGGGCACAGGGGTGTATTTCTACAAACTGCAGGCAAACGAATTCGTAAGTGTAAAGAAGATGATGCTGATCAGATAGGAGAACAGCACCATTGTCATGTTAAGGTGCGTTCAGAGCATGGGCGCACCTTTTTTATTGGTGTAGCTCATGTGGATCTCGAGACCGATGTCATGATTAGCAAGGGCGAGCAGTGGCACCTAAAGTCCAGTTCCTTTTCGCATTAGTCATTCTGATTCGCGCTGCCATGTATGCGCAGAGTCCTGTCTTCGTCTCGCGTTCCTCAGATACTCTCTTCTTTGCCGGCAAACCATTTTATGCGATCGGGGTTAACAGTTATTACCTCCAGAACATCGCAGCCTTTGGAGATACGACACATATCGATGAAATATTTCGGGAAGCATCAGCTCTTGGGCTTACGACAATCAGAACGTGGGGCTTCTTCGATTCCCCCAACACCACAAACCCTGCCGTTATCCAGCTCTCCCCCGGCGTCTTTCAGCAGAGTGGCTTGTTAGCATTAGATCTCGTTGTTGAAAGAGCGCGAGCCTATGGTATCCGGCTCATCATTTCCCTCGTTAACAATTGGGAGGATTACGGAGGAATGAATCAATACGTCGCATGGTATTCCAGTCACGTTCCATCTAAAGCAGGAGCCTATACTCCCCAAAGAATCATCACTGGCGTGAATGGAAGACAATACAAATTGTACGTCACCAATACATTAACGCACGACGATTTTTATGTTCGAGATACTATCAAACAGTGGTACAAACAGTATGTCTCAACTATCGTGCAGCGGACCAACCCATTAACTGGCATTCAGTACAAGGATGAACCTGCCATTCTCGCGTGGGAGATGGCGAATGAACCGCGATCATCTGATCCTACCGGGCAAATCGTCGTGAAATGGATGGACGAAATGTCGACGTTCATAAAATCGATTGATAAAAACCACCTCGTGTCTTCTGGAGAAGAAGGATTGGATATCTCACCTGCGTCGTACAGCTCAATCGATTCCTACAACGGGCAACATTGGTTATTCGACGGTAGCGGAGGGGTTTCTTTTGGACAACATCTCTCCCTGCCACATGTAGATCTCGCCTCGATCCATTGCTACCCCGATCAATGGGGACTGACCCCAAGCCAGGGCGTGATATGGTTACGCGATCATCAATATCTTGCAACTCGGAATAGGAAGCCCTTGGTCGTCGGCGAATGCGGAATGAGAAGAAATGCTCATCTCTTCTTCGAGGCACTCTTCAACGAATCATACTTTTCGAATACTACCGGAGCCCTCGCCTGGCAACTCGTCTATGATGGGCGTCCGAACAACGACGGCTACGCGTTTTCATGTCCAGACAACAACTCTGTTTGCTCCACGCTTCATAAGTACGGAGAACGATTCAGCGATAAGAGCGCCGGTCAAGAAAACATCCCCAGCACGTCGCTGCTCCTTCAGAATTATCCGAATCCGTTCAATTCGATAACGGTTATCTCATACGATCTCTCATCTGAAGCGGATGTTCATCTGGATGTTTATGATTTCCTCGGACAACGAGTGCAAACTCTCGTCTCATGGCAACAACAAGCGGGAAATCATGCAGTTCTGTTCGATGCAGCATCGCGCGGCAGCGGCAGTTACGTTGTTCGATTGATGACTCGCCAAACCACGGCAACGAAGAAAATTCTCCTCATCAAATGATAATGACAAACATTCTTTGAAAGGTGACCCATGAGCACAAACCAAATGGCTGCACTTGTTCTTCTTCCCATCTTTCTGCTGGCAGGTTGTAAGCAAGGCACCGAAGAACCCTCGACTTCCTCGTCCGGAGGTCTGACAGCAACTCCCGCCAATGTTCGGATGCTGCCTGGACAGAACGCCACAGTTTCCATCAGTGGCGGAACACGCCCTGAGTCCATCATCGCCCAACCTACCTCATCGATCGCTACGGCATCGCTCAACGATACGAGCGTCTCGATCCATGGTGTGAACGTAGGCTCGACCTCCGTTCGCGTCGGCGACAGCAGCACTCCACAGAAGACTGTCACCATAGGAATCACCGTCGCAACGTCGGCGGTCGCGATCCTATTCACTCAACCATAGTTGCAAAAAATCTCTTGATTCGTTACATTCATCAAATCACAATCAGCCTTACTGGAACACACACCATCGAACTGTTGAAAGGACTGGATATGAGAGGATCCGTACTGGTTGTACTCTGCACGATCATGGTTCTAGTCACACCCGTTTTGCATGCACTCCCGAGATTTGCACTCATGTCAGGCACGCGTTGTGCTTCGTGCCATATCAATCCGACCGGCGGTCAGATGCGGAATGAGTATGGCGTTGGCTATAGCATCGACAAAGTTCCTCTCGAAGCGCTGAAAGACAGCGACCTCACGTTCGATCCAAAACTTTCTGAGAACATCTCGATCGGAGGAGACTACCGCTCGCAATTCCTCTTCGACAACGGCTCGAAGACAACATCATTCCACGCGATGACAACCACAATCTATGGTTCGATCATTCTCAACAAGAAGTTTTCATTTTACTTCAAACAAGACATCATCAATAACGTCTACGGTTATTTCAGCGGACCGGAGGTGTTTGCAATCGCCAAAGTATTTCCAGGTGGATGGTATATCAAAGGGGGAGACTTCTTGCCAAATTACGGTTGGCGCCTCGACGACCATACCGGTTATACACGAGGAGGGGATCTCAGTTTCATTCCAAGCTTGGGCTATAATCCGGGCTTGATCTTTACGCCAAACTACAAAGACGTCGGCATGGAGCTGGGTGGTTATATCGGTGGGCTTTTTATCACAGCGGGACTCTTCAACGGAACAGGCAATATCAAGAAGATTGATCTCTCAGACCAGAAAGCGTATGTCGCTCGGGTTGAATACATGGGAACAGTTTCTTCTGTCAATTACCGAGTCGGTGCTTCAGGATATGGCTTTAACGGATTTACGATGGGGGGATTCACAGCCGGAATAGGCATTGATGATCTGACACTCCTCGGTGAAATCGATTGGACGAAGAATTACAATCACCTTGTCCCAACGCTAGGTCCATGTGGCTATACGATGGCAGCCTATGCCGAACTCGATTATCGCGCGGTGCAAGGTTTATGGCTCATCGGAAAGTTTGATATGTTCGATCCACTGCAGGGACGCGGAAATAGTTGGGTTGTCTCTGATGGGTTCCCTAATACAAACAGCATCAAACGTGTAACGCTCGGGTTTGAGGTTTTCCCCTACTCGTTTGTAGAGGTCCGACCGCAATATCGCATCAACATCGAAACACCGAGCATCAGTAATGACCAAGGCTTGGTTCAAATGCATCTGTGGTTTTGAGGTTATGGGACTGAAATCATTTTTTACACTGATTGGCTTCGTTACAGTTACACTTGTGAGTTGTAAGAAGGACGATCCGCCGGTTGTCGTTGCAAACTACCTCTTTGCCACACCTAATGCCGTCACGATGGTCGCAGGAACGGATACGACAGTATCTCTGAGTGGCGGTGTACCTACCTACATCATCGTCCACGAACCAAAAGTCAATGTTGCAACAGCCTCGCTCGATGGCAGTACTGTGACAATCCACGGCAATGGAGCAGGCGGTTCGAGTGTTACGATGGGCGACAATGCGACGCCACAAAATACAGCCACAGTTTCAATCGTTGTCACAGTATCATTCATTCATCCATAATAATTTCCAACAATTTCCTATGGCAAAATCTATAATCAATCTCGTGCTTCTCCTCTGCCTCCTCGTTCTGGTCACTGCATTCCAGCAACAGAAAGGGAAGAAAGACCCCAAGGAGAAGACCAAATCTCACACAGCAACATTCTCGTATAAGAAAGATGTCTATCCGATTTTCAAGAAATATTGTCTGCCGTGCCACACGGAAGATCAGATGAACCCAAGCCAATTGTACCTCGACAACTATGACGACATGATGAAAGGCGGTAAACACGGTTGTCCGATCGCACCGGGACAACCCGATTCGAGTTTTATGGTGAAAAAGCTTGGCTCGGAGCCACCATTCGGCGACCCGATGCCATACAAGCGCAAGACACCGTTCCCTGAAGACACGTTATCAATACTCAAGAAATGGATCGCCCAAGGCGCAAAGAATAACTAACATTTCACAGTCAGGTCTGTAATTTTTAATTTTGCAAATCACAACAGATCGGCTCAACAGATGCGATCATTTTCAACTCGAAGGAAATAGCTCATCGAAGGGACAAAGACAACACCATCGTTCGACGGTATCCAGAAAGCTCAGATAGATGATTGGCTTCGTCAGGCTGACAAATTCATCCGCGAAGGTCGTTATCTCGCCGCTGATGAAATGTTACAGAAGGTTTTTGCCATTCATCCTGAGCACGGCGTCGCGCTATCGTATCAGGATCGAATACAGTTCCTGGTTAAACAACTCTCTCAGCGGGTTGGTTTGAGTCGAGACATCCAGACCGAGATCCGGAAATATAAAGATATTTACCTTCAACGGAAGAATACTCAGATCAGCTCCATCCTCGTCGCTGCGCAGAAGATGCTCGAAGATGGTCACTTCAAGAAGGCGTCCGAGCAAGCGAACCGCGTGCTGTCCCTTGATTCACAGAATATGTATGCGAAAGCTCTCCTCCAGCGATTGACCGACCTGCAACACAGGGCGGGAACTGCAGACATTGATAGTGAGCAAGAATTCAAGTTCTCCTCCGTCCTTAAAGAATCATGGCGTAACGGCAAACCTTCGGAAGCGCAACTCAGCGTACTAACGAAGATACAAGGAGCACTCAAGGTCCAGGATGCGCGGCGCTTAGCACTCGAACGCGAGGTAAAGAATTCCTTGTACAAAGAGGCACTCTACGAGATCTGGAACACTGGCGGACTTTCCGCGTTCACTGCCGAAGCCATCGACCATCTGCGCGCAAAATATAAGATCTCTCGGATGGACCATTCTTTCATTGAGATGTCCCTCCTGCGGGAGGTCCGGAAGAACAAAATCAGGGGCACAATCCTTTTGGTGGAGGAAGATGAAAATGCCCTGTTGGAAATGGCTGCAAAATTCCGCTCACACTTTTACGCGGTCATCGCAGCCCAATCGTTCGACGAAGCGCTCTCGATCCTGAAGACTGTGACCACTGATGTCGTGATATCTGAAGTTATGCTGGATGGCATGACGGCAGGCTTCGACCTCTACGAATTTGTCCGTACTACGCCAGCGACAACGCATATCCCCTTTATTTTTATGACATCTTCACTCGACCGGACAACCCAGCTGATCGGTAAAAGGCTTGGCGTAGATGAATTCATAACAAAGCCGATTGATTACGAATTACTGTTCGCAACCATCGATGGCAAATTACTTCCCCAAACCGAGCACACGAAGTCTCTGAGAAAGAGGTAACACTCGTTTATAACAGGAGAGTAGCTGAAAAGCTTGCAGGTATCCCAGGGAAAGCGCCTTAACTATCCCCGACGTTGATATTTTATTCTGCGGTGCTTGAATGTCCCAATGTGTTTTTCTTCACCCTCCCGCGGGATCACGCTAATCGTTCCATCCAGTTCCATGACAGCATTCTTCACATCCTCTATTCGCCCAATGCCGTGTTCGCGGATCGCGCGCTCGAGCTCTTCATCAGTGATCCTCTCACGACTGAGATGCTCGGGAACCACTTTGCCATCGTGGACAAGCAGCGTTGGCGAGCCTTCAAAAATTCTGTCAAATTTCTGAAAACGGTAGAAGAGGAAACTCACCCCATAATTGACTATAAACAACGTTACGGCGGCAACGATGCCACCGACAAGTGAAGAATCATTTCCAACCATGGCGTTCTGAACGGCATTACTGATCAATAAAATCAGAACGAGGTCCACAACAGAGAGTTGAGCGAGATGACGTTTGCCGCCGAGGCGTAATCCGACAAGGACGACAATATACACAATCGCCGATCGAAGAACGATATCGAGAATAGCAGATGTCATGCACCCATAATTTACTCTTTCCCTGCAAAGAGTCAACCTGTAACTTCTTCAGGACATGAGGTAAAATCTACCTACGAATTTTACCTTCTTTCCTTACCTTGCTGTGATTCCGATCCCCTTTGTCGAATTTTATCCCTTTTCGGGAATCCCCAGATGACACATCTCACTTGACATCATATCCTAGGAGTGGTATATTTTTTGTGAGACCTTAATGCATATAATGTGGCCATCATTCGAGTAGATCAACTAAATGTATTCACAAACGAGAGCACAATTAACACAAACTGATTACGAGTTCATTGCACACACTCTTGGTCACACGACACAGGAACAGGCTGCAATCCTGCAATTGACAAGCGACCCTCACATCGTGACTGACTTGCTCCATCACCGCCAGTTGTTTGAACGCTCGATGACAACACCACCATTGTTTCTTTCTATCTCACCTCATTTATTCTTTTATATCTTTGTCTATCGCGCGCTCGACCAGAAGCACATCGCTGACGACGATGTTGTGGATTATGTAGCTGGCATTTGTGTGGAGTTCCGTTCTCACGAGGTACTATGGCAACTCGCGTCGACCACGGAAGGAAAGACAATCTACCTCGTTGATCTTCTTAATTTGATGGTCACGTTGGATCGGCACCAGCAGTACTTCTTACGACGATACATTGGGAACCTCTCGTTATTCCTGACCGGCTTTTTTCCGGACTTTATTTTCCAGCGCAGTAAGAAGAAGGGCGCTCCTTCGCTCGAATATTATGAGAGCGTCGGTCGTACGCAATATGAGACCGCGGCAGGAGATTCTTCTACCTACGATCTCCACGCCGCACCTGTGCTTAACACGCTTGCTGAACGCTTCGTGGAAATCCGATCTGCAATTAACATTTTCACCGATTCTTATTTACACCTCAGCCACAACAAGCATTCCTTCGAGCAGATTCAACGGCAGATCTCAACGCTTGATGATGAAAGCCTGAAGCAGTCTTTAGACGTTTAACGTCAGAGCCACCGACAACACAAGGGCGAGACAGACGTCTCGCCCTTGTGTTGTAACCCATTCGCTATAGCGCCTTCGCTCGAATGAACTCCCGATTCAACCGCGCGATGTGACTGACAGAAATTTCCTTTGGGCACTCCGCTTCGCAGGCGTAGGTATTTGAGCAGTTTCCGAATCCTTCCTCATCCATTTGCGCTACCATACGCTCAACCCGCTGCTTGCGTTCTGCATGACCCTGAGGCAACAGTGCAAGTTGAGAAACTTTCGCGCCAACGAACA
>JACOSX010000091.1 GCA_016178625.1 Ignavibacteria bacterium | reverse complement strand
TCAAGGAAGTCTAGGTTCGAATCCTAGCCGGGCAGCTTCCTCCTTTTCAACAACCCCCTGTTGATCTTCATCGACATAGACCGGAGGAGCAATGGCTCAAGTGTGAAGAGGTATACTTTCCAGCAGATTGTGTTTCATCTGCATACCTGCATGGGGTAAGGCAAACTCTCCTAGGCAAACCGCGGTTACATGTTACACAATTGACGGGCTTCTGGTTGTTCAAAACTTAAAGTAGTTTATTCGATGAAGATACTTATCTTGAATTTTTAAGTTTAACGATCAGCAAGACATTGGCGTTTTTTTATCATGATGGGCACATATTGCTCGATTTGTTATTGAAAAGAATTGAAATCGTAGAAATATAAATTTAAGTGATGGCTATCACGCAATTTGTGGGACAGAGTTCTAAATTTCACTTGACAATGAATCGCGGAAAGCGCATCTTTAGAGCGGGGAAACGGCTCACACTGCATCATTTGGTACTCGATGCACTCTCCGTTTATCTATTCTTTAAGTTAATTCAACACATTGCAGCCGTTTGATTTGCGCGGAGCTAGAGTGTTTAGAAGCTTGCTAAAAGCAGCAGCCTCTGGTTTTGTGACTATACCTTGAAAAAAAATTTGCACAAGCATAAGGGGATAACGCCGTGGTTTCAAATACTGTACTTTTTCTTTCACTGAACGGTGACTCTAGCTCACACCTTGCGGAAAAACTTCGCGGAGCCGATATTACCGTACGCGAAGCTAGTTCATTTTTTCAGGCACAAGAAGATCTTCTTTCGCAAAAGTGTCAGACGTTTGTGGTAAGGTGCGATGCAACGTGTGAAACAATCTCTGATGCTCTTCAGTTTATACGAACACACAACTTAGAGACGAAGTTGATCATCAGCGGGAAAAGCGGTTCTATTGAAGACGCCGTTCGACTCATTAAGGGGGGTGCAACCGACTTCTTGACTGGCGATTGCACAGACGCCCGACTTGTCGAATCAATTTTGAAGACGGTCACGAACTACCGTGAAACAGTGCCCAAATCCAGCCCCCTCGGCTCGGTGCATGCCTCTGAGACAGATTCCGTTCTTGTCGGCCAGAGTTCTGCTATCTGCGAAATTCGTTCGGCAGTGAACCTTGTTGCGAAATCTCAAACGACGGTATTGATCACTGGCGAGAGTGGGACAGGAAAAGAAGTTGTTGCACGACTTATTCACCTCCAAAGTTCAAGAGTCAACAAACAATTTATTGCCCTGAACTGCGCAACACTCCCCAAAGACGTCATTGAGAACGAGCTCTTCGGTCACGAGAAGGGTGCGTTCACGGGTGCCCTCTTGAAAAAAGCGGGCTGTTTTGAGTTAGCAAACGGCGGCACTTTGCTCTTTGATGAAATTGCTGAAATGAGCCTTGAGACCCAAGCAAAATTATTACGTGCGATTGAGACTCAGAAGTTCCGGAGGCTGGGTGGCAAAGATGAAGTCACGGTGGATGTGCGCATGATTGCAGCAACAAACAAAAATATCTCCACAGCATTGAAATCTAAAGAGCTTCGCGAAGATTTATATTATCGTTTGAGCGTGATCGAAATTTTCATTCCTCCTCTCCGCGAACGAAAAGAGGACATTCCCCTCCTGATTGAGTACTTCCTCTCACTGTTCTCTGTGAAGTACGCTAAACCCCATCAACACTTTACTGATGAATGTCTTGAAATGCTTGGATCATACGACTGGCCCGGCAACGTCCGTGAGATCAGAAATGTTGTCGAACGCGCAGTGGTCATCTGTCCGCATGAATTCATTGGACCACAATTTATTCCAGAACGAATTCAGCGTCAATTGTCGCTACGACACCACATTACTATTCCACTGGGCAGCTCCACTCAAGAAGCTGAACGCATCCTCATCCTTCAAACACTTGCGTCAGCAGGGAATAACAAAGCAAAAGCCGCGAAGATTCTTGGCGTGAGCCGAAAAACTCTTCATAATAAGTTAGCAAGCTTTCTCCAATCATAAGGTTTGTAACTTCACTGAGGGAACCTTTTGGAATTCGATCAAAGATTTCCGGAGAGTCCGACTCATAGGTTTTGCATCAACTGTATCGTGCCCCCCAAGATTATTTCACTCTCAAAATCTTGAATTCGTACATACCAAAGATGTGATAACAACTAGGCGGGGTTGAGTCCTGCAATGTTAATAAGGACTTTCAGCCGGAGAGAACAGCAAAAGCTATTTGAGGAGGACCATCCGATGAACCGAGGTGAAAACCTTTCCCATGGAAGAAACCGCATCAAGTTTATAAAAATAAACACCGCTGGCAAGTTTTGAGGCATCGAAAGGAATCGAATACTTTCCCTCTTTCATCGATCGATCCACGAGAGAGACAACCTTCGCACCAAGGATATTATAGATCACCAATCGTACATGACTTTCCGATGGAAGGGAAAATCCAATGACTGTGCTATTGTTGAATGGGTTTGGGTAATTCTGCTCGAGCTTGTATGAGATGGGGACTGAGGCTTTGAGCACAAACGTCGCTGTTGATGTTTGGGGATCCATCGGTCCTTTTGAAATCGTTACCTCACCCGTACCATTGAGGAGGTACGAATCGCCGGTGCTCGACTCGAGCCTATACTGAGTACTTCCATCAAGTATATTCCAGCGAACTTTCAGAGGATATGATGCTGATCTTATTGAGATCGGAAAAGACTGAGGTGCGTCACCAAGATTATCGATGATCGCTGCCAGAGACCCAAAGTTGTTCGTTGATTGGGGCATGAAACGTACGTCGAAAACACTCTCAGGTGCTGGTGGAGGTAACTGATAAAACGATTTCTGGGTCTGTTGCTTTTGATCAGACGTAAAATAGATCTTCTGATCATCACCTTCACTCGTCGAGAAGCGCAGTGAACTCATCTTATCCAGGTTCGCGGCATTCTCCCCTTCTAAATGCATTGCGACCGATCCATGCAAAAGAATGATCTTGCCTGGCCCGGATGTTTGCACCCAATACCCACCACCTGGTTGGATGGTATCGGTAATGATGTTCCCACGTCTATACCCAAAAATGAAAGACGACAGGATGCCAAAAGGAATAGTAGATACAGCATTGGCTGCAACAGGATAACTAATCGAGCCTATGATATTCCAACCGCCAGTTACTGAGATCGTATCGAGAGAGAACGGTGTACCGGCCAGCCACAACGTTTGAGCATAGGGAAATTTCAACCAATATCCGATGCCATGCTTCAATGACTCTTCAGGAAAGTACGAACCGTTGTAACCAATAGCATTTGAAGTCGACGTTGGATACAAAGATGAAGGCCTATTATCATTCACGATGAGAGGAAGCGAGATAAGATTCCACCCCTGAGGGACAGAATAACCAGATACAGTGGACGCGTAATTTCCAAAATCTTTTCCGTTAACAATCGTATCCGAGTTGATCGTCACTGAGTAACTCGATGGTTGAGATGGAGATGTCTGTGTCCAGGGAGAACGCTGTACCTCGCTGACAGTATAGGCGCCGTGGGGAAGATCTTCAAAACTATATGAACCACTCGAATCGGTAAGCATGGATAATGCTTTCGCTCCTGAAAGCTGAATCCTCCATCCAGGTATGCTTGGTTCCCCGGTGTCCCTCATGCCATTGGAATTCTTATCAAAGTAGAGCTCACCTTTAATTTTCGGTGTATGATCGGATGGAGGAGGAGTAATTCCGCCAACCGCGGCTTTTAGTAATTGCAACAAAGGGTCTTGTTGACCGGGCAGTGCGCTCGGCAACCATCCCCGCCATAATTCCCACACCCCTACACCACCAATGTGCTGGTCTCGCGCAAATTGCACTTTCAACCCTATCGATACCTGGTTCTCATACGAATAAAACGCTGTCCCTGATTCCGCCCAGTTCGCCTTTGCCACATCATCCCAATGCACTGTCGCTGTCGCCGGTATATCTCGGAACCCAATCCATTGATTCCCCCCTCCTGTCTGCCCTATGCTGATCGGCGATGAACTTCCTGTCATCTTCAAGCACTCGAACGGTATCAAAATTACGATCTTCCCACTGTCGATCCCTGCCCCTTTGTATTCTAACACCCCTCGGTCAGTCATCGTCTCTTGATTCACATTGGGGTTGTGATACAGCGGCGCATAGTGACTGATCCGACTCGTATTCTGCATCCCATATTGCATCAAGTCCACAAAATCAAAACAGGCATTCATTGTTGCTTTGTCGATCAGCGGATCGGTCTTTGCCCAATCCCACCAATACCACGTCGGCAACGCTGTCGTCAGCACTCCTCGTTGTGTCCAACTATCGAGTACTGTGCGGAGTTTTGTGAGAAACCGACTGTACAATGCCCGCGCCGACGCTCCCCGACTTGGAAATTCCCAGTCAATGTCGATTCCATCGAACCCATTCCGTTGTGCAAATCCTGTCGCCGCTTGAATGAACGCATCCTGTTTCACCGTATCGGCAACCATCGCTGCAAAATTTGATGCCGGGCTACCCACCTCTCCACCCACACACAGAAGCAGCTTCACCCCGTTTGCCCTGCAGCTATCCCTCATGATCTTCAAATGTGTCAGTCCATTCGACCCATTGTCCAGAGGGTTTTTGCACCAGCCCGGTGTCCCCGTGACCAGCGTGGTTGAGTCATTTGATCCTGCCACAAGATTGAAGTACGGATAGGTAGCGCTCGGTTCGCCCCAGAACCAGATCAGATGTGAAAACGCTTTGAAGTCTAACTTCTGTGGTGGTATGTCACACACCGACCACATCGGATAATAGGCGATGACGGAGAGATTCTGTGTTGAACTACGTGACAGCGTCGGGGAAGCCGAGAGCTTTTGTTGCGCAAATGCCTGAGAAAAATTATTCGGAGGAAGGAACAGGAAGGATAGCAGAAAAAAGAACAAGTGGTTATAGCATTCCTTTTTCAAACGTCCTCTCTTCGTATGAAAGTGCGTCATGGTTGACCCGCATCTTGGTGAGTATCTCACGATTACGTATTAATAGGTTATAGCTAATAATAATAGCTTAAACCTAAGAATAAATTCTCACAATAACAATCAAAAATTGAGAGATTAAGAATTTTTCATTGACAGTAGACTTTCGCTTATCCCCGATAAAGACAGAGATGGTTGATGGCCCCTAAAATAAAAAACCCCCAACCTTTCTTGGCAATCCATTGAGGATTTCAAGAAAATCGGCATGGAGGTTCTCTCTGATCCACCAGACGCCTAAGCAACCATAAACTTATTTAAGAAGCAACATCTTCCTCACTTGTGAAAAAGACTCACCCGGATCATCCACACTGCTCATAACAATCCGATAAAAATAGTATCCACTTCCGATGTTCCGTCCATTTCGATCAATAGAGTCCCATTGCACGGATTTGATGCCGGGACCTTGAACATCATCGACGAGCGTGCGTATTTCCTGTCCGAGAATATCAAAAACTTTCAGTGTCACCTTGCTCACTTCAGGTATTGAATATTGAATGATCGTACTCGGATTAAATGGATTCGGATAATTCTGCATAAGAGCAAACGTCAGGGGCGTTTCGGATGGTTCAACACCAGTCACTGCTGTAATTTGAACCTCCATGGAATCTGTATTCTCCGGACTATTATCATGGAAGATGAGATACCCTTGTTCCGGTTTCGCTTGCGTTGGGGTTGCTGTGACATGGAATGACTGGCTGTCGCCGGGTGCGATCACTGCCGTCGTCGGCGCTACTCGAAACACCGGGTTGGTCGATTGGACATCTGAGATTGTCAAATCAAGTTCACCAGTGTTGGATACCAGAAAGCTATCTGTGAGGGAAGCTCCCAGGGGTATTGTTCTGAAAACGATACTGCCAGGACTTCGTGAATTGTGGGGCGGTGATACACCTCGTCCCGCAACAAACACTGTGTCAATCAGCCCGGCTGAGTCACACACCGATACAACCAATCCATTCGTGGTTGCTTTCTGGGTTGGCGCAAAAATGACAAACACTTTTTGTTGGCTTCCCGGCGAAATAATCGTAGTCGTCGGGTTAACAAAATATTGCGTGGAGGATGTTTGAATTTTAGATATCGTCAATGCCGAGGACCCGGAATTGCCAAGGATGATCGAATCTGTTTTCGATCGCCCAACAGCAACTTTTCCGAAGTCAATGTTTTTTCGATTCACCGTAAGCGTCATGTTACCATTTACTGTCGTGAAGCGCGAGACACTCGAGTATGCGCTTATCCCGTTCACGCTGCTTGCACTCACCCGCCAATAATAGGTGACAGAATTTGCAAGCGAGGATATTGTTGCCGATGTAGCGGTAATTGTCGAGTCATCAAAGATCGTCGTTGCGAAACTGGAATCCATCGAGACCTGCAATCGATAGGAGGTTGCGGTCGCTACTTGGCTCCAACTCAATGTAGGGTTTGTCGAGACACCTGTTGCTCCATTCGCCGGAGAAACTTGCAACGGCGAGGGGGTCACCGGAACAGGACGTGTGCTTACTTTGAATTCGTCGAACCGAATGGGTGAAGGTAGCACACATGCTCGAAACGCAAAATACCAGGAGGTCGGAGTATACGTCGTATCGAATGCGGTGATCATCTTTACACCGTTGACCAAACCAATCATCGTTTTATTGTCCGAAAGGATACGGAACGTAAGAACATCGCCCGCATTAATTTCATAATTCACACTCGCAAGAACAGTAGAGGACGCATATCCTGGTCCTACTCTGTGGATCTCGATGACATCTGTTCCGGATTGTTCAAGAAACCTAAGCCGATATCCGGTTCCGTTGTTGAAGTCCTTGTTGTTCATGCGCCCATAGATAAAGAGGGATGAATAACTGTAATCGCCGCCTTTCTGCCTGACGGTAAGGCTCGCTTCTGTGCCAGCACCTTCGAGTGTATCCCACACAATACCGCCGAAACTGTAATATCCGCTGTCAATTTTAGGAACCATTGTAGAGTCATTCACCCACATCGAACCACCGAGCGGCGCGTTGAGCAATGCAACCCATTTTTTTGTTCCTGAAAGTGGCCCATTCACGTTATCGAAGTTATCTCGCAACGTCCCTGGATTCGGAATTGTATCTGGCGGAGGAGGGGGAGGTTGAACTACATTCACGGTTATTGGTGAAGATAACCCTGCGTTGCCCGCGGCATCGTATGCTCTTGCGGAAAGTGTTTGGTTGCCGCTCAGGCCAATCGTACTCCATACATAGGTATAGGGACTAGACAGATCGCTACCTACCGTCACACCATTCACCATGAAATCAACTTTAGTCACTCCAATATTATCGGAGGCTGATGCCGCTATCGTGACAGTTCCTGAAACGTTCGCCCCGCTGGCTGGGAAAGTTAATGAGACGGTAGGATTAGTAGTGTCCGGTGGCGGAGCT
>JACOSX010000090.1 GCA_016178625.1 Ignavibacteria bacterium | reverse complement strand
TCGATGGAGTCTTTTCCCATGTAAGGATTGACTGTTGTGCCGGAGAACTCCCAGTCTTCACAAAGAAGATGCGCCTGCCGTTCCGCGGAGCTTGGGATATCGCCTCGCTTGCCGTCGCCGATGGTGACGATTTCTTCAGGAATGCGCGCCAGCGTCTGATGGACAGTATACCACCCGTGTTCACCGACGGACTCATAAAACGCGATGTTCAGTTTGTACGCGCACACGAGATCTTTCGTTGCATCGATGATACGGCGGTTGAATTCAAACTGCGGGTCACCGAATGCGTAGAGCGACTCTGGCACCTTCGTGACTTCTGTATCAAGTCCGATGCAGAGCAGTGAGTTGTTCTTGCGTTGAATGTGTCTTAGTTTTTGAATGAAGTTCATGAATCAATGCAAAATTAAAAATGGCAAAAGTCAAATAAGGGTGGATTGAATATTTTTGTTCGTAAATATAATATCAGGCATTCAACTTCGAACATCTGCTTCTCACTGGCTTCCGTTCTTATGCGGCCCCTCCGGTTTCAAATACTCCGATAGCCACTCAAAGATCGTCTTGTGCCACAGCTCGCTGTTAGCGGGCTTCAAGACCCAATGTCCTTCATCGGGGAAGTAAAGGAGCTTCGATGGAATTCCTTTCCGCTGCAATGTGGTGAAGAGCTGTTGCCCTTCCGTCAGCGGTACGCGGTAATCGAGCTCGTTGTGAATGATGAGATTCGGTGTCTTGAAATTTGCTGCGTACTTGTGTGGGGAGAATTTGTCGAAGTCCGGATTCTCCCACGGGATGCCGTGTTCCCACTCATCGAACCACACTTCCTCGGTTGTGCCATACATGCTTGCAAAGTTGAACACGCCATCGTGTGTGACAAGCGTCTTGAATTTGTTAGTGTGTCCCTGGAACCAGTTCATCATGTAGCCGCCGTATGAAGCGCCAGCGGCCGCCATGCTGGTCGTGTCGATGTATGGAAGTTTCTCCATATATGCGAGCCCGTTCATCAAATCGTCAAACACCTTGCCGCCCCAATCGTGACTGATCTCGTCGGTGAACTTCTGACCGAAACCCGTGCTGCCGCGTGGATTGGGAAGCGCGAGCACATACCCTTGCGATGCCCATACTTCAGGATTCCATCGGTACGACCACGAGTTGAGAAATGCGCCCTGCGGGCCACCGTGCACCCAGAAAACGAATGGATACTTTTTCTTCTCGTCAAACATCGGCGGCTTGATGACCCACATCTGCACCTTCGTGTTATTCGCTCCGGTGAACCAGACATATTCGGGTGTTGTAAAGGAGATTTGCGAGAATAGCTGATCGTTCACATGGGTAAGTTGGTTGAGATTTTTTCCGTCGGAAGACGCCGTGTAGATTTCAATCGGTCGCATGAATGAGGCGTGTGAAAAGACCAGCATTGCTCCATCGGATGAAATGGTGACGTCGCCATTCACGGCATTATCCACAGTTTTCTTGACATCATTTCCTTTGATCGACACTGTCCAGATCGGTTTGTTTGCCTTTTCTTCCGCGTCGAAGAATACCTTCTTGCTATCGCGCGTCCATTGTATTGCATCGATGTTTGAATCGAAACTCTCGGTAAGGCTTCTTGTCTTGCCTATTGCTCGATCGTACAGCATTAATTGCCAGCGATCGGCTTCAAAATTCCGGCGTGATTGTGCCCGGTAGGCAATGTACTTCCCATCCGGAGAATATCGTGGGAATCCATCTGCAGCGAGGTTGGTTGTGATCTGCTTGCGATCTCCTGTTATCAGATTCACTGTGAAGATATCATGATTTGTGCTCCAGGCTTCCTCATGTGGCGGTATCGGTGTCGCAGTGTATACCAGCTCGTTTCCGTCGGGTGAAAAATCGAAATCGTCGCCTGCAGAGAATGTCGATGATGTAGGAATAGCATCCCGATCTCCGGGAGTAACGTCACGGGGATCAGCGCTTCCGTCGATGGGCACAACAAAAATGTGCTGACGCTTGTCATCCACCCAGCTATCCCAATGACGGTAGAGTAGCTTCGTCATGATACGACCTTTCACATTGCTATTGTCGCGCGCGTCTTGTTTCTTTTTGTTCAGCGCATCGCTTTCTTTGTAAGGCTTGTCTGAAAATTCCGGGAAGACAGCAGAAACAAATGCAATATTCTTTCCATCGGGTGACCACACCGCTTGGTTAGCGTCCGTCGAGATTGATGTAAGCTGTTTCGCATCGCCGCCGCTGGAACTCACGAGATAAATTTGATATGAACCGTCGCGGTTTGACTCGAAGGCGATCCATTTACCGTCGGGGGACCATCGCGGATGACGGTCATGCTTCGGAGAACTGGTGAGTTGCTTCGCCTCGCCGCCACCTGAAGGGATCAGCCAGATATCACTATTGGTCTTGTTGTTTGGCTTATCGACCTCGGCGATCACGAATGCGACCCACTTGCCGTCGGGAGAAAGCTGAGGGTCACTGACACGCTTGACCCGAAACATATCCTCAAGCTCCATCGGACGTTTCGCCTGAGCCATGAGCGGCGAGATTTTCGCGACAGTCAGGAAACTGAAAGCAAAGAGCACAGAGCAAAGCACGGGAAAATTTCTATTTTTGAATTTTTCATTCTTCATGTTACACTCCTATTTAAAATTCTTCCACATCATCGATTCAACAGGTTTGATCGTGCGTTTGTTGTACTTCGCGCCCTTTTTCTTGTTGTACGGTACGTCGACTTCACCGCTTACCTCGAAGTAAATCAACTGGCCGATAGGCATGCCCGCGTAAATTGCCACGGGCTGGCGGACTGAGATCTCCAGCGTCCAGGTATTGCAGAAACCGATGTCGCCTTTTCCTGCTGTCGCGTGGATATCAATGCCCAAGCGACCGATGCTGCTTTTCCCTTCGAGGAATGGGACGTGCCTGTGCGTCTCGGTGTACTCCTTCGTGACGCCGAGATAGAGTTTGCTCGGGACAAGAATCAATCCATCATTCGGGATACGGAAATAGTTGACTTTGTTGTGTTGGCGGGCGTCGAGAATTTCGCTCTGGTACAATGCCAGCCAATCGCCGAGATGCACATCGTAACTGTTCGATCCCAGATACGTTCTGTTGAACGGTTTGATGACGATTGTCCCCCTCTTCATCTCAGTGAGGATTTGCTTGTCTGTAAGAATCATGTTGGAAAACGATGAACCGTACGGAAGTGCATTGCGGTAATTGATCCACTAATTTAGCAAAATTTGGGAGAGAAGCAAGGAAAGAACCATAATTTAAGAATACTTGCTCAATCCGGAGGGCGAGTTTAGCCTTCGTCAATTACGAGCAACTGTTTCAACGAATCGTAGTTGGATGAGATGCGAACACTGCGTTTCGGTTCGATAAGGGCGGCTTGTAATGAAGGAGGCAATGGGATGTTGGTACCGATAGCTTGCTTCACCACATCAGGGAACTTTGCGGGATGAGCTGTTGCTGTTACAATGATTGGAAGATCTGCTTGATGTACGATTCTTCTTGCTGCTGCGACGCCCACAGCGGTGTGTGGATCGAGTATGTAGTTGGTTCGTTCGTATGTGCGACGAATTTCGCTAAGTGTCTCTGCTTCGGAGATTGAAATTGCCTCACCGTCATTCCTAAAACGATTAACATCGTTTTCATACAGCGACTGAAGGCGAGCGAAATTGCTCGGGTTGCCGACATCCATTGCATTAGACATTGTCTGAACTGATGGTCGCGGTGTGAATATACCTGTGCGAAAGTATTGGGGAACAACGTCGTTCATGTTCGTCGCGGCGACAAATGCCTGAATCGGTGTGCCCATCCGCTTCGCATACACCGCAGCAGTAAGATTGCCGAAATTGCCGCTTGGCACTACGACGATCGGTTTCTCTGCGTGCCCAAGTTGTCTGAGCTGCGAAATTCCCCACACGTAATACGTAATCTGTGGAATGAGCCTTCCGAGGTTTATCGAGTTCGCTGTCGTGAGCATACGAGATTTCTGAATGTCGCGATCGTTCAGTGCTTGCTTGAGGAGTCGCTGACAATCATCAAACGTTCCCTCCACTTCGATGGCACGGATATTCCCACCGAGTGTTGTCATCTGCTGTTCCTGCAAGTGGCTGATCTTTCCGGAAGGATAGAGAATGAACACTTCGATGTTCGGAACATTGTAGAATCCATGGGCGACAGCACTTCCCGTGTCTCCCGAGGTGGCGACAAGAATCGTTACGTGTTGCTGTTCTTGGTCGAGAAAATACGACATAACTTCCGCCATGAATCTAGCTCCAATATCCTTAAATGCAAGCGTTGGACCGTGGAAGAGTTCGAGTAGGAAAAGATTGTTTTCGATCTCAACCACGGGGATCGGAAAGTTCCATGCCTTCTGAATAATTCGTTGCAGGTGTTCGGATGGAATCTCATCAATGAAAGAACCAATAACACGCTCGCCGATATCGTGCAGTAAAGCATCCTTAAGCTGTTGAATAAATTCATCTGGAAGGACAGGAATGAGCGAAGGAACATAAAGGTTTCCATCGGGAGCGATGCCTTGAAAGAGTGCGTCCCGAAACGATACCGATCGGCTCTCTCCCCTAACGCTTACAAACTTCATTTGGTGTTCATCTCGAGGATTATCGCGCCTTCCATATTCACGCGGGAAATGTAAACATCGCAACCCACGCGCGCCTTTTCCGTGAATTGTTTTTCCATTGCCGCTGCAATTGATCGTGCAGACTTGAGTGAGGTAGTTACTGCAAACATCGATGGACCAGATCCCGAGATTGAACATGCAACTGCTCCAGAAGAGAGTGCCGCGCGCTTCACGTCACTGAATCCGGGAATCAACCGTGCGCGTACGGGCTCAATAATAATGTCCTCCATACATTTCCCGATGAGGCCGGCGTCCCCAGCGATGAGCCCTGCCGTTAGACCGCTAACATTTCCCCATTGGCGGATCGCGTGTGTTAGAGGAATTGACTTTGGCAGTATGGTGCGTGCCTCACGCGTCTGAACCATGAGATGCGGATGCACTACCACCCACATGAGTGTGTTGCGGATTGGGATCGAAATAACATCGAGTGGATTGTAGCTTCGTATGAGCCATGCACCGCCGAGGAGTGACGGTGTTGCGTTGTCGGCATGCGGCGAGCCTGAGGCTTTGCGTTCACCGTCAACGACGAAGCGCAGAAGCTCATTTCTCTTTAACGGTTTAGGAAGGAGCGCGTTCACAGCAACGGCAGCCGCAACGCTGCTGGCGGCTGAGCTTCCAAGTCCCGATCCGACCGGCATCTGCTTGTGCAATTCCAATTGAATACCGAACGGAGGATCGCATTCTTTCATCATCAACGACGCTACGTGCGCAGCAACATTACTACGTGCATCGGCTGGAACTGTACGAGATGTATCTACTACAGTGAAGGTAAGTCCTTGTTCACGTATGCGGTGTGCGATTACGATGTCACCCGGTTGGTCGATCGCGATGCCGAGCACATCGAATCCCGGCCCCAAATTGGAGATGGAAGCAGGAGCGTAGACCTTAACCCTTTTCGGTTTCATTTAGAAGGGGAGGTAGTGAAGGAGTTTTAGAATATCCGAGAATACCCCCATGGCGGTGACATCGGCACCAGCGCCCGGTCCCTGAACGACGAGAGGTGTATGCGCGTAGCGATGTGTCGTGAACGCGATGATATTGTCACTACCTTGTATGGAAGCAAGAGGATGATTCATCGGAACTTCCTGCAGCCGTGCAGTGGCTGTTCGGTCGGTCAACGTCCCGACGTAACGAAGAACGGTACCTTTTGACCGTGCCGCCTTGATCCGTTGTTTCATAGCTCGATCGTATTTTGAATACTTCTTAAAAAACATATTCGAGAATTTTCCCTTCCGAAGAGATGGTGGAACAAGATTCTCAGCATGGATGTCCACAAGGTCCATCCTTTTGCCGAGTTGACGTGCGAGGATTAGGAGTTTTCGCGCGACATCTTGACCCGAAAGATCATCCCGCGGGTCGGGTTCTGTATAACCGCGTACGCGAGCTGACCGCACAAGGCCGCTGAATGCTGTGCTGCCATCATAATTGTTGAACAGATAACTTAACGTTCCGGAGAGAATTCCCTCAATCTTCACGATCGTATCACCGCTGGCGATCAGATCGTGCAACGTAGAGATAATCGGAAGTCCAGCTCCGACGTTTGCTTCATAGAGGAAGTATTTCTGTCGTCTCCGCAAAAGCTCCTTGAACTCATTGTACTCTTTCCATGGAAGGACGTTCGCCTTTTTATTTGGAGTGACGATGTGCATGTTCGCTTCGATGAACTTCGGATACGCATCAACGATATCGGAACTGGCAGTACAGTCAACCAGAGCGACATTAGTGATCTCAAGACGGGCAACATGTTCCGCGAGCTCAATCGGGTCGAATCGGTACTGTGACTGCTGTAACTCATGTTGCCAACGCTCGATGTTGAGTCCGTCGGAATTCAAGGTGAATCGTTGGCTGTTTGCAACTCCCAGCACTCGCACGTCAAAGCCTTGGTTAAAGAGGAAAGGGCGTTGCCGCTGAATTTGACGTAATAATGCGGTGCCGATGTTGCCGATGCCGACAATAACGAGACTAAGCCTTTTCCGTTTCTCAAAGAATGCCTGGTGAACGACATTCAGTGTCCGCACCGTCTGTGTTGAGTTGATGACGAAGGAAATATTTCGTTCTGATGCTCCTTGCGCGATGGCGTTGATGTTAATGTTGTTTCTTCCGAGAGCCTCGAACACTTTGCCCGCGACACCGGGGGTTCCTTTCATCCCTTCGCCGACGATCGCGATGATGGTCTGCTCAGGCCGTTCATCTAACGTAGTGAGTTTTGCACGAAGTTCGTGGCGAAATTCGTTTGAAATTGCTTTGCGCGCTGCTACGGCATTGTCATTGCTAATAGCGAAGCAGATTGTGTGTTCGGAAGATGCTTGTGAAATGAGAATAACATTGACGCGATGATTGGCGAGTGTGCGAAAGAGCCGCTCTGCTGTTCCGGGAACCCCAACCATACTCAGCCCCTGCAATGTCAACAATGTAATATTCTCGACAGATGTGATCCCCTTTGCTACTCCCTCCCAGTGTGCAGCACTTTTTGAAATCAATGTGCCGCGTGCAGTGGGATTCATCGTGTTTTTGATCAGCACGGGGATGTTTTCACGGACTGCAGGGGCGATTGTTGCGGAATGCAACACCTTGGCGCCGAAGTAAGAAAGTTCCATTGCTTCCTCGTAGGTCATACGTGGGACGACAAATGCCGAAGGCACCGCTCGAGGATCAGCGCTGTACACACCGTCAACGTCGGTCCAGATTTCAATGGCAGATGCGCCAAGTGCCGCGCCGATGATCGCGGCCGAATAATCGGAACCATTTCGCCCGATGGTGGTGGTACGACCGTCTTCCGTGGCGCCAATGAACCCGGTAACAATCGGAATAACCTTCTCACGGGAAAATATTTTCTTGAACAGTTTCTTCGTTCTCTCATTCGTTTCATCGAATAGGACTGCAGCTTGTGTGAACTGGTCGTCCGTGACGATACACTCTCTGCTATCAACACAATCGGAGCGATTGAATCGTTTCATGTATGAGGTGATGATCAGTGCAGAGAGGCGCTCGCCGAAACTCGCCGTAAGATCGAGCGCTCTTGGCGGGCTTTCGCGCAAGAGATATATGCCATTGAGTACATCGTGCAGATCATGAAGAAGCTGCTTGACGTGTGCTTGCGTAGACTTCGGGATGTGTTTCCGATGGAGCGAGGCGAGGGTTGTGTGATGCCGCTGAACAAGTCCATTGAACCCACGCTCGTACTGAGCATCGCCACGAGCGGCAAGTCGTGCACACTCGAGCAGTTGATTCGTCACGCCCTGAAACGCTGACACGACCACCACGACCCGTTCACGCTGTGCCGCGTTGCGAACGATACGCGTGACGTCGCGGATGCGCTCGGGGGTTGAAACAGATGATCCGCCGAACTTGAGAACTTTCATATGCTCCATTTAACGAAAAATTTGGAGAGAAGCAAGAGTGAATAGAAGAGGATTTAACAGCTAACTGTTTGAGAGCGAAGAAGCGGATTGTCCTCTCCCGGGATTGAGGGCAGGAGAGAAACTTACTTCATCAACAACATCATCATGACCGAACAAAACCTCCGCATTCCCATCTAGCGATCTATGACAGACGGGCGGTTCTTTTCACATCAACAGCGCTTTCCAGTGCTTTACGTATTCCGTCAGCGTGTGATCGGCAAGGAAATGGACTGAATTGGTTTCAAACATACCATTCTTGAGTCGTTTGCCGGCTTTCTTGCCCGTGAGGATTTCGATTCCTTCATCAATTGTTGCGATTGCATAGATATGGAACTTGCCTTTGCGAACTGCGTGGATGACATCATGCCGCAACATGAGATCTTTTTTATTTTGGTGAGGGATCAGAACCCCCTGTGTGCCGGTGAGTTTCCGCACGTTGCAGATATCGAAAAATCCCTCGATCTTCTGATTGATACCACCGATGGGTTGGATCTCTCCTTTCTGGTTGACGGAACCAGTGACGCCTATATCTTGTCGGATCGGAACATTGGAAAGACTCGAAAGGATCGCGTAGATTTCGGTCGACGATGCGCTATCGCCATCTACACCTCCATAGTTTTGCTCGAAGGTGATGCTCGCGTTCATGGCGAGCGGCTTGTTGTACGCGTACATGCCGTGAAAATACCCGCTGATGATGAGAACGCCTTTGTCGTGCAGCGGCCCACTCATTTGCGCTTCCCGCTCGACGTTGATAACGCCTTGCCGACCGACCGATGTTTTCGCGGTGATCCGGGTGGGGACGCCGAAAATATATTCCCGCATGTCGAGAATCGATAGGCCGTTCACCTGCCCGACAACTTCTCCATCGGTATCGATCATCATGACCCCTTCGAGGATCATCTCTTTCATCTTCACTTCGGCGAGTCGGATTCGCTCGATACGCTCGTCGATTGCTTTGAGCACATGTTTGTGTGTGACCGTTCCATTTCCGTTCTTCGTGGTCCAATAGTGCGACTCGCGCACTAGATCAGCGATGATGTTGAATCGAGTTGAGAGCTTGTTTTGTCGTCCCGCGAGTCTCACGCCATATTCAATCACTGCAGCGATCGCAGAGCTGTCGAACGGTTTCAACTTTTCATCATCACAGATCATCTTGATGAAGTGGACATAGCGCTCGATTGATTCGGGAATCTTCGGCATGACCGTATCGAAGTCCGCTCGCACTTTGAAGATCTTCTTGAAATCGTCATCCTGGTCGTACAGAGTATAATAGATGTATGCGTCGCCGAGCATGACAACCTTCACGTCGATCTCGATTGGCTCCGGTTTGAACGCCGATGAGGCACCAAACACCCCTGTCTCGATCGGCTGGATTTCCAACAGTCCGTTGCGTAACGTTCGCTTCAGGATCTGCCACACGCCCTGCTCGGTGAGGGCGTCTACCGCATTGATGACGAGATAACCCCCGTCCGCGCGGAGGAGCGATCCCGGTTTGATGAGCGTAAAGTCTGTCCGCCACACCCCGGCGCGATCGACTTCTCGCTCGATCGTTCCAAACACATTCTTGTAGCGCGGGTTTGTCTCGATGACGATCGGAACGCCTTTCGTTTTGGAATTATCGACAATCACGTTCACTCGGTATTCGGTGAACGCATCCTCCTCAGGCGGCATCGCCTGCGGCATCCCCATGAGTTGAGGCTGCTCCTCCGACGGTCGGAAACGATTGAGATCCGCCATGATACTCTCCTGCACCTCATCGAGATAGAGATGGAGTTTCTCGTGCTGATACTTTTCGCGGATCTCGTCGATGGTGTCTTTCACGATTGGGAGCAGGAAGCGCTGCGACAGCTCGTTCATGGAATCTTTTGCTTTCCGCTCGATGTTCCGCATCTCTCGCAGCACCACCTCCATTTGTGTCTCAAGCACGGCGCGGTCTTTGGTCATCTGCTCGACCTGCTCTTTCGAGACCTTCCCTTCTTTGACGAACGCGTCGAGCTGCTCGAAACTGACAGGCTGATTCTCCACGACGGGTGTAATATCAGGACGCATCGCTCCTCCGGTTTGCACCTGAATGACTTCAAATCCCCGCTCTTTCACTTTCTGTTCAAAGTCCTTCAGGATGCTGTGCTGGCGTTCCTGGAAAAGCTCCATTAATCGCTTGCGTTCATCCTTGAATCGTTTGCGCTCGAACGCTGCCGGAATGTTTTTGATGAGATCCTGGATGAGCGTATCCATGTCATCACGAAATTGATTCCCTTGCCCTGCCGGAAGGGTGATGAGAAGAGGCTGGTCGCTGTTTTCGAAATTGTGAACGTAGCACCGGTCCTTCAGATGCACGGTGGTTTTCTCGAACTCGGCGAGCAGTCGTTTGATGGTGGTCATGCGACCGGTGCCGGAGAAGCCGGCGACGAACACGTTGTAGCCGGGATGTTTCATCTCGAGCCCGAGCCTGAGCGCGCGCAGAGCGCGTTCCTGCCCGATGATCTCTTTTTTCGGCTTGACCTCGTCGGAGGTTTTAACGCCGAGGCTTTTGGGATGGCAGTGCCAGCGCAGCTGCTCAACCGGCACTTCTTTCGACGACTTGTTCTTTGCCATACGCATATGAGGAAGCTAGTGGAAAACTCAGCGATTTGTTATAACGTGCAGAACAAAATAAGAACGTTCCGCGTCAATGGCAAACCCGCCTGCGTGCGGGCTCAGTTTTACAGGTGTCACAGCCTGTCCCGCTGAAAAGCGGGAGTCCACACCGTGACACAAGCACAGAATCCCTTTCCCGCGACGAAGCAGTTTCGAGGGCTGGAAAGCTAAATACTTTTACCAAAGTTGAACCTCCTTCGATCTTTGTAAAATAACTCCAACTTGGATGATGATGATTTTGTTCAATTTTTTCACCGAGATTCCTCCAACTCCTTTTCTCACAAGAAGTTAATCATGGTTCGGTATTTACCCATTGACTTTTTACTTTTCATGAGTATATTGGTAGTTAACTTAATTTAGTGGCCAGTCATAAAATTCGTTATCTCTCGTTCACGTCTTGAAGTAATCATGGCAACACTTCGCACCGGACTTCTTATTTGCATTGGCGTATTGTTCCTCACCTGTCGAGACAACACCATCGAGATTATCGATAACACTCCACCCGGCAGGCGTGATTACACGTGGACAGTTGATACACTCAAGGCAAATCCCGGTGATCAGATTTATTTGTTTAGTCTCTGGGGCAGCTCACCAACGGATGTGTGGGCAGTTGGTCATGCAGATGCGTCGGATCTTTCGAAGTGGCACTACGATGGAATTCGATGGACAAGAGATTCCTCTCGCCTTTCAAGTAATCTCCAATCGGTGTATGGCTTTGCGCCAAACAATATCTGGGCGTGCGATGCACCGGGTGGAAACATCTGGCATTATGATGGCTCACAATGGAGTTTGTTCGGACATTACACACCACCAGGGTTTTATAGTTTAGCTTTTAACAACATTTGGGGAGATGCACCAAACAACATTTATGCAGTTGGCGGTGCTGATTCTTTGGTTGGGAATGGCTATCGAGGAATGATTATGCATTATGATGGCGCAACATGGCAATTTGTTTCTATATCTGATATTCGCGTTGGATTTGGTTGGATAAGACGAGGCATTAATGAAAGCTATAAATATTATTTATCGGCGACGAGATTTGAAGCAAGTGGAGACACAGAAAAGATTTATGAATTTGATGGAACAGGTCTAAAAGAGATTTATCGAACGACGACTGAGGTAACAACAGTCAACGACATTAATGGAAGAATATATTTTGCCATTGGGAAAAAGGTATTGAAGTATCAAAATAATCATTTCCAACTATGGCAAGATTTCACTGGAACAACTTTCATTGGCAGATTGTGGGGAAGAAGCGAAAAAGATTTTTTTTCTGTAGCATCTGATGGTATAGGTCATTTCAACGGTGCCGATTTTAAGACACTTTATACAACCGACGCAATCATTTTTAATGCGCAGATTTTTGAGAAGGAAGTCTTTTTCGTTTGTTTATCCAGGCAAACGAGTTTCCCTATTGTAATTCATGGAGTATTGAAATGAGAAACTGGGTGACTGGAGTGATGATAGTTTTAAGTTTCTTACTAATAACCTGTAAAGACAAGGGGATAGAAATTATTGACAACACTCTACCCGGCAGGCGTGATTACACGTGGACAGTTGACACACTCAAGGCAAATCCCGGTGACCAAATCAACCTGTCCAGTCTCTGGGGCAGCTCGCCGAGCGATGTTTGGGCTGTTGGTTCGGCAGATGCTTCCAACCTCGCAAAATGGCATTACAACGGAACGGCATGGAAATTAGACTCTCTCCGACTTTCCAGCAATTTATCATCCGTGTTTGGCTTTGCGCAGGACAATGTATGGGCGTGCGATGCACCAGACGGAAATATTCTTCATTATGACGGCAAATCCTGGATGAAATTCGGTAAGTACAGCCTCCCAGGATATCCATTCTTGTATTTGGTTGATATTTGGGGGGCAAGTCCTGATGACGTTTATTGTGTGGGCGCTGCTTCAATTTCGGGGGGGGGCTCATACAAAGGAATCATCATGCATTTTGATGGCGGAAGATGGGATTTTGTTTCTATACCAGATCGGCGAGTTGAATTTGGCTGGATCAGACGTGACCACGTAACAGGAAAATATTTTTTGCTAGGCACTCGATTTGAACCGACGGGGGATTCGGTTAAGGTATTCCAATTCGATGGACAGAACCTCAAAGAGATCTATGCGAATACCGACGGATCACTCTTTTTTAACTTGATCGACCGGAGAGTGTATTTCACTGATAGGAAGCGCATACTTTTCTACTCTGACACTTCATTTACCACGTGGCAAGATTTCTCAAGCATGAATGTTCGATTAGGTTTTTTGTATGGAAGAACTCATAAAGATATTGTTGCAGGAGGATATTTGAACGGCAGGCATGGAATACTTCATTATAATGGAACCGATTTGCAAATGCTCTATGAGACATCCTTATCGGTGTTCAGCATGTTCCTCCTGCCATCGGACATTTTCATCTTAACACACGATGGCACGTATCCTATCGTGATTCACGGTGTTCTAAAATAAATATTTCACAACCTTTAATGAAAGGAGTTCCAGAATGAAAAGCGCGCGCGTCTCGTTGTGTACATTCTTGTTCATCACAGCTCTGCACTTCATTGTTCAGCGTTCTCTGCAGGCACAGACTGCTTATGGCAGCGGTTACTCTTCATATTACGATAGGGTGTCATTTGCTACCACCTCGGTCGGTAATCCTGTCACTGATTATCAGATGATTGATCCATCAAACAAAATCCAAACGTACACATATAACAGTTCGAGACCAGCATCGGTATATTCTGGTGACATCATGAGAGATTACGATAACAAATGGGATGATTATTCTCATGACCCCAATGTTCTTGAGAGTCCCGCGGTGGATGTTCACTGGGCACTCTCCCAAACCCAATTCATGTGGCGTGGGTTGGGGCTCAACAGCTGGGATAACGCGGGATCGTATATTGTCGCGACTATTAATTTTCCACTGCCCGATATCGAACGACCAGTCTCGTGGGATGTGACGAATAAATATATCAGGTTCGATGCCGCAGATAACGTAATATATCGCTCTCCAACATCTCTCGATGCGGTTGCCCACGAGTTCACTCACGCGGTTATTCAAACGTACCCTGGGAAGGGAGAAGCCTTTCCTCAAGGTCAAAATGAGGAACGAGCATTATCGGAAGGCTTCGCCGATATGTTTGGAACTGCTGTTGAGTTCTACACATTTCCGCGCGATGCAAGCGATTTCAGAGCACCAAATTGGACGATAGGTGAAGATATCTATATAGATCGAGGGTATATACGAGATTTAAGTGTACTGCGAGTGACGTACGGTACCAGTAGATGGATCGGAGATAATGATAATTATTTCCGTGGTAGTGTGATTAGTCATGCTTTTTACCTCATGGCACATGGTGGAAGTGGTACCAATGGAAAGAATGTGCCGTATAATGTTACCGGCATAGGAATCGATAAAGCAAAAAGAATAGCATTCTATGTCCTTACGCAGCCGCCGTCAGGTCAAACCGTTGCTTGGGTAACTCAGAACGACTTTAATTTTATAAAAGTGAGAGATCGGTTTCTCTATTGGGCACTGGCGCTATATCCGGATGTGAATGGCGTGCCGAGCGCGGAATATACCAGCACACTGAACGCCATGATCGCCGTTGGGCTCGACGACAGAATCGGCATCACGGTAAAAAATAACTTTCCTGGAGGCACGATCAAAATCAGCAGCGTCAATAACAACCAGCCTATAACAGTTCCGAGCGACGGTTACCCTGTGTTCACCACAGCCGGAAGCTCAATAACGATCGAAGCAATTTCTCCGCAATTGGGAATCGGTACGCCACCATATGATCGTGTCTGGAACGTAAATGGTAATGTACTAAGCAAGTGGAAGAAGAGACTCGTAGATGGAACTGAAGTCTTTCCTCCTGGTGGGGAAAACCAAGCATTCCCGTTCACACTATCCAGTTCAGACAACAATACAACCTACATCGCAGACATGAAGAAGTTGTATAAAATTTCCCGCAACGATCAGACTGATTTTGATGGCACCTTTGCGGCGGGAGTTGTGAGTCAAATCGTTGAGCAGAATAGCGGTACGGTCACCGCACCATCTCAACAGACGATCAATGGGAAAGATTTTCGGTTTTACCAATGGTCGGACGGAGATAAAAATCCATCGAAAACCGTCAGCCCGGTAGACAACACAACTCTCACTGCTTATTATAAGGCTCACCTGCTCTCCAGCAGTTCGGCTGCCCTTTCATCCAACAGCCAGCGCAAGCTCGTGCGCGATGCATCCGGTAAGTTGAGCCTCACGTACGAAAGTGCAAGTGCGATTTGGAACACTACCTCCACCGATAACGGCGCAACGTGGAGCAATGAATCTGTGGTAGGCAACCTTCCAACAGCAACGAGCTTCTACCGCAATCCTACGCTGGCGCTCGAGGCAGACGGCTCAACTGTCTCGAAAGTGTACGAGGGCCTTCTCGATGC
>JACOSX010000013.1 GCA_016178625.1 Ignavibacteria bacterium | reverse complement strand
ACACAGGCTTCGATCCATTACTCCTTTTATTGTGGTCGGGATGCCCGATCTTGAAGACGCGGGCCGGACCATTTCCAATTCTATCTCTGAAATGGAAACTTGGCTGGAACAGCAGTTTGCTTGGTATGTTAAGGAGGATAGACTTATAGCAGAGAGCGCTGATTATTGGACTGAATTAGACCTTCGCATCCCTCTCCGTCTCACCCGTGGTCCCCTCGATTTCCGTCTTCCGGAAAGCAAGCTCGATTCAGTCAGCGCGTCGTGGTATCACTCAAAAGAATTCACACTGGACGGTGACATGCGATTCGAGCTCGTGAACTTCATCGACGGTAAGCAAACCGTCAGTGAAATCCGTAATGCACTGAGTGCGGAGTTCCATCCCGTCGAGCTCAACGTCGTCAAACGCTATATCGACGACCTGGCGAAAGTGGGCGTGATAAAATTCAACTGAATGCTTATCTACTCCACTGTCGGGCGAGAGGGGTAGGTATCTCTCTATCGGTATCTTTGGGTATCTTTGCAAATGAAATTTCTACAAAGTTCATTTCCTTTTGTAAAAGAACGGCAATCGGAAATACTTTTTTTCATCTTTTTACGTAGAATTCGCCCTTTCCATCACCAACTAAGTCTCGGCAAGTCCTGGCACGTGAGTTGTCGCTATAGTGAACAGATCTGACATTGGAATAGTGATAGTGGATTTGTAGTTAGATCGACCGCCGTGGAGCCCCTCCCTCCCCGGCGGTCGCTTTTTTAGATCCTCTGAACATTCGGCATTCTCCTCTCCCCTCCATTGCCATTTCACCCCTCTTTCAATATATTGAATCAAAGGAGATGTTTATGTCGGCGCGAAGAATGATCATCGTCTCCAACAGATTGCCATTCACCGTGACACAGGAAAACGGTGAGGTGCGTTTTACACCCAGTGTCGGCGGAGTGGCAACGGGACTTCGCGCCTTTCTTGAATCACTGCCGAATATCAATCTTCCTGTACAAGAATACCTCTGGGTGGGGTGGCCCGGTGCCACCATCGCGGATGACGCAAAAGAACTTATCACGGCACGTGCAGCCAATGAGTTTCATTCCTATCCAGTATTCTTTTCCGAGAAAGAGGTAGAACAGTTTTACCAAGGCTTTTGCAACAGCACCATCTGGCCATTGTTTCATTATTTCCCGATGAATGCACGCTTCGACGGAACGTTTTGGCAACAATACGTGAAGGTGAATCAGGAATTCTGCAATACTCTCGCACAGATCGTACAGCCCGACGACGTACTCTGGATCCACGATTATCATCTGATGCTCCTCCCACAGATGCTTCGACAGCATGCACCAAATGTCTTGATGGGATTTTTCCTTCATATCCCATTTCCTTCATATGAAATCTTCAGTCTCCTGCCTCCACAATGTCGTCGACAGATCGTGGAAGGTCTTCTCGGCGCCAATCTGATCGGCTTCCACACGTACGACTACATGCAAGACTTTCTACGATGCGTCTTGCGTATCCTTGGTTATGAAAACAATATGGGGCAAATTCTCTTAAGTGATCATGTTGTGAAAGCAGATTGCTTCCCGATGGGCATCGACTTTGACACCTTTCAACGAGCAGTAAGCACTCCTGCAGTCATCACCGAAAAAGAAGAGTTGCTCAAGACACTTGGGAACACCAAAATCATTCTTTCCGTGGACCGGCTCGATTATTCTAAAGGGATCATCAATCGGTTGGAAGGATTTGAGACATTGCTCGAAGCGTACCCGGAATGGCGCGCCAACGTAGCGTTGATCATGATTGTTGTTCCCTCTCGCATCGGCGTTCTCGATTACGACCAGATGAAGAAGCAGATCGAAGAGTGCGTCGGAAAAATCAATGGAAAATTCGGTACGATCAGCTGGACACCAATCATCTACCAATTCAAAGCGCTTCATTTTCACCAGCTTGTCGCGTTGTACACTATCAGCCATGTAGCCCTGGTGACACCACTGCGCGACGGCATGAATCTCATTGCAAAGGAATACATCGCGAGTAAGCCCGATAAAACCGGCGTGCTCATTTTGAGCGAAATGGCAGGCGCGGCAAAGGAATTGGGAGAGGCACTGATCATCAATCCAACGACGAAGGAGGAGATCGCCAATGCAATCGTCGAGGCACTTCAGATGCCCCTGGAAGAACAGAGTCGCCGAAACGCCATCATGCAGCATCGATTGCGGCGATACAACGTCGTTCGTTGGGCGGCTGACTTCATCAACGACCTTGCCACAGCAGGTGAACACCAGCGATCATACTTCGCCAAAGTGTTGACAAGTACGGACCGTCGGCATATCATCGAACAATATAGCAACAGCATTCATCGCCTCGTGATGCTTGATTATGACGGCACGCTGATGCCATTTGTCAATCGTCCAGCTCTCGCCAAGCCTACTGAAAATATTTTGAACATTCTCTCCGAGCTTTCATCCCAACATCAGAATGAGCTTGTCCTCATCAGCGGACGCGATAAACAAACGCTTCAAGAATGGTTTGGTGCATTGCCCATGGGACTCGTGGCGGAACACGGCGCCTGGATCAAGAACAGCACCGGTGAATGGAAAACACTCAAGCCTCTTGCCAACGATTGGAAACCGAAACTGTTACCCATCCTCGAATCGTACGCCGATCGACTCCCGGGAGCTTTTGTGGAAGAGAAGGAGTACTCGCTTGTGTGGCATTACCGCGCGGCAGATATTGAACAGGGCAGACATACTGCACATGAGCTAATGGATGAGATGCTCAGGTTCACCGCGAATATCGATGTTCAGGTTGTACAGGGGAAAAAAATTATCGAAGTGCGGAATGCCGGCATTAACAAGGGAGCCGCTGCATCCTTGTGGCTCTCGCAACAATCATATGATTTCATTCTCTCCATCGGCGACGATTCAACCGATGAAGATCTCTTCGCAATTCTGCCGGAGACCGCGTTCTCCATTCGAGTCGGTGTCGAGCATACCCAGGCGCGGTTTCATGTCCAAAGTCCTACAGAGGTCTTGCGACTCCTCGGGGAGCTACCACGAGCGGTCACCGACCGCCATTGATCTTTTTGTTGTGGATATTGCCATTTCCTCATGCATTTAATATATTCAACCATGCTCCGTGACCATCGTACCGTAGCCGATGGTATGCTCGATCTATCACACTGCAACCGACCTTAGCATGAAGAAATACACACTCAAAAAACCGAAGGGCGAGTTACATCTTGTTAGCCCTGCGCGGTTCCGGATCGATTACAAGAACGAGCTGAACCCGGCGCAGTACGCGGCTGTAACATCGGTGAATGGACCGCATCTGATCGTCGCCGGCGCAGGAACAGGGAAAACCCGCACCATCGTGTATCGCGTGGCATATCTCGTCGAGCTTGGCGTGAAGCCAGAGCATATCCTTCTTCTCACTTTCACGCGCAAAGCATCGCAGGAAATGCTTCGCCGCGCCGCCGTCCTTCTCGATTACCGGTGCGAGAAAGTTTCGGGCGGTACGTTTCATTCATTTGCGAACTCCACCCTCCGCAAACATGCAAACCTGTTGGGTTACGAACGAAGTTTTACGATTCTTGATCAGGGCGATGCGGAGGATGTCGTCAATCTTATTCGCACGCGTTTGAAGCTCGACACACGAGAGCGCAGATTTCCGAAGAAAGAAACCCTCTACGATCTCTACAGTCGTTCGATCAACACAGTGACGCCAGTGAGTAACCTCCTCAGCATCGACTATCCTCACTACCGTGAGCTTGAGGAAGATATTGCCAAAGTGCATACTGTGTATGATGAGTACAAGAAGTCGCACAACCTGATGGATTACGACGACTTGCTTGTCAATCTCATGCGGCTCCTCCAGCAACATGAACCGGTGCGCGCTGAGCTTTCCAACCGCTACAAATACATTATGGTGGATGAATTTCAGGATACCAATAAACTGCAGGCGGAGATCGTCAGATTGCTCGCATACAAACACACCAACGTGATGGTGGTTGGAGACGATTCACAGTCGATCTACTCGTTTCGCGGCGCGACGATACGGAACATTTTGGATTTCCCGGAACAATTCCCGGACTGCAAGATCATTACTCTTGAAGAGAACTACCGCAGCACGCAAGCAATCTTGAACGTTGCGAATGAGATTTTGAAGCGAGCATTGGATTAAGCAGCATCTAAGAACCACGTCATCGCCTTTTGTTCTGACCACCCTTAGATTCCGTCTTGACCGTCAGCCGGAGGGAAGTGGAGTCGAAGGCACGGTCGGAACTACGCTCCGACGAAGTGGGAATGTGAGAGTCAAAAGTTGATAGACACAATCGAATTCACAAACACACACTAAAAAATGCAAACATCAATCACCGTCATTCTTTTTCTTTCCTTGCTGTTAGCTGGATGTCCTTCTCCACAGCAAATGCAGAGGGAGGAGAAACCAGCATCTGCTCCAGTAAAAAAACTTGTCACTCCAGAGATCATCATTCGCGTCGGAAGTCTCAATCTCACAAAGTATTCTAAGAGGATCGAGACGAACGACATTGCAACGTTCGTTCAAAAACTAAAGCGCGACAGCGTCGACATCCTCACAGTGCAAGGGATCACACGTTACCCCGGATTGACCACACGAGTTGACATTGTCGATGAGCTTGCTGCACGCGCTGAGACGCACAAAGCGTTTGGTGAAACCATCACGGTATCAGGTAGACAAAATGGAAACGCCGCGTTCTCGGTCTACCAGATTCGATCAAGTGGGAACACACATTACGATGGACTGCATTCCACCAACTTTGAGTCTGCACTGCAAGCGATAGTCGATTGTGGAGTCAGGGATGTGGTTGTCGTGAGTACCGAACTTCCTGAGAAGGCGTCGTTGGAAGATCAATCCACCGTGGTGAACAGGCTCGGCACATTCAACAATTTTTACATCAACCATCCAATCATTATTACCGGCAACCTGCCACAGTCTGACGCTCTCAGAAGGATGGTGTCATTCGATGAAGCGAAATTAGCACGAAGTGATGACGTGCCCCGCATCTGGTTCTCGACGAATGGATCGTTGAAGCTCCTCGGTACGAAGATCGAACCGACTGTCTTTGGTCCGATGATCGTTGCAGAGTTCGGTGTGTTTCGTCAATCGCAGCCCTGAGTGAAGGAGGTCAGAATTCCCATTCTGACCTTTATTGAACAATATTACTATGCGCCATAAATACACAAAAGTTCTCTACACACACAAGTCTGAGGGCTCGCTCCCGCAGCTCATCATCGCGGAGAACGAGAACAGCCAGTCGAAGTTTGTCGTGCAGAAAATTCTTGAGCTTCGGGAAGAGGGTGTGCCGCTCGAAGATATCGCCGTCCTTTTCCGATCATCGTTTCTCTCATTCGATCTGGAGATCGAGCTTGCGAAGGCGAACATCCCGTTCCTGAAGTTCGGCGGGTTCAAGTTCATCGAGACGGCGCACGTGAAGGATATGATCGCCTATTTGCGCGTGCTCGAGAACCCGCGAGACGTCGTCGCCTGGAATAGAATTCTTCTCCTGATCGATGGAGTCGGTCCGCGCACCGCAGAAAAAATCATCGACGATATCCTCCACCGCCGGGCAGAACGTCCGTCATCGCCATTCTGGGAACAGTACAATTCGTACACGGCAAACGTCAAGGAGCTGTTCGAGGTAATGAAATCGATTGCAAGCGAAAAATATCCACCAGCCGAGAAGGCGTCGCGGATCACCACGTACTATCATCCGATGTTCAAGAAACGGTACGACGATTACACCAAGCGCAAGAAGGATCTGGAGATGTTCGAGCAGATTGCCGCGCGGTATAGTGATGTCGGCACGCTGCTCGCCGATCTCGCGCTCGAGCCGCCGAACGAAAGCATCGCCGACGTCACACCACCCGGCATCGACGATGAGTACCTCACCCTCTCCACCATCCACAGCGCCAAGGGGTTGGAGTGGAATAGTGTGTTCCTCATCTACGCGCTCGACGGTCGCTTCCCCACCTCCCGAGCCGTCAACGATCTCGATGAGATGGAAGAAGAACGCCGACTCATGTATGTTGCCTGCACGCGCGCAAAAGAACATCTGTTCATCACCTACCCGATCAATGTGTACGACAGAGAAACCGGCACGATCCTCACCAAGCCATCGAGATTTCTGGAGGGGTTGGATGAAAAGCTTCTCGAACCGTGGGTGATCGGGGAGGAATAATCTCTCCTGGCGTTGTTTCACTCGAATAGTCCTGCCACGGCGGGATCGTCACGATGCAACCCCTTCGGGGGGGATGACGGGAACTTTGAAACTTTGACACGACGTAGAAATCTTTTTCTTGATTCTACAGGCGAATATTTTGTACATTGGTGGCACGTTAGAAACCCGGCGACGGGCGGACAGATGATGATCTCTCTGGAGAAAGTTCTTCTCCGACAAGAAAATCAGCGATCAATACATCGTTGATGCAAGATTCATCCATCCTTCGTAGGTGGGATAAGAGACAACATCGCGTGTCTTGCCGACAAAGAAGATAAACGCCATCGTTCATTGACACACTCATAGTCTAAGGGAAAAAAGTATGCGCAAGCTTCGTGTCGGGATTATCGACCTCGTTACCAAGGCACCTACCAGGGCATTGTTCGCACGTGTCATGAATGCAAATTTCGCGAGCATCATGCCCCAGGTAATTGCTGTGTGGTGTGAAGAAGAAGGGCATGACGTTACACTTGTGTGCTATACCGGATTTGAGAATCTGGTCGAGGAGTTACCGGACAACGTCGATCTCGTCTTCATCGGCGCATTCTCCGAGGCTGCGCAATTGGCATATGCGCTAAGCAACCAGTTCCAAACGAACGGGGCTGTTACAGTGCTCGGAGGTCCCCATGCACGGTGTTATCCCCAGGATGCACAGAAGTATTTTGATTACGTTCTCGGCTTCACCAACAAAGCAATTATTTGTGACGTCTTGAAGGACTGTTCTCAGCACCGTCCGATCGGGACTCGTCTGGATGCCGGACAGCAACCTGCGTCGCTCCCCGGGGTGCGCGAACGCTGGAAGTTTATCGAACCGACCCTCCGAAAAGCCCCCTTCATCAAGATGGTCCCGATGCTGGGCAGCCTGGGGTGTCCCTATACATGCAGCTTCTGCATTGATGCGGCGGTGCCGTACCAGCCTCTGGATTTCGGAGTGCTCAAGGAGGATCTACGATTCCTGTTACGCACAATTAAACGACCTCTCGTTGGCTGGCACGATCCCAATTTTGGCGTGCGGTTCGACGACTACATGGATGCCATTGAGGAGGCAGTGCCTCCCGACGGTATCGATTTCATCGCTGAGAGCAGTTTATCACTATTAGGGGAGCCAAACCTGAAACGACTCAAACGAAACGGTTTCAAAGCCATGCTGCCGGGGATTGAGTCGTGGTACGAGCTGGGCAACAAGTCAAAGACCGGCACGAAGCAAGGGATGGAAAAAGTCAGGCAGGTCTCCGATCACATCAACATGATCATGAGGTATATCCCCTACGTACAAGCCAATTTCGTTCTCGGACTTGATGATGATAAGGGGGCGGAGCCATTTGAGCTCACGAAACGATTTGTCGACATGTCACCGGGTGTATTCCCCGGCTATTCCCTGCTCTCTGCGTTCGGACAAGCAGCGGCACTCAATCTCCAGTACCAACGCGATAGCCGCGTTATCCCATTCCCGTTCCACTTCCTCGACAATAACCAGGCGATGAATGTGAAGCCGAAGAATTATTCTTGGCCTGAGTTCTACGATCACGTCATCGACTTGACGAAACACACATTTTCCTGGGGAGCGATCATCAATCGCTATAGGGCGACCCGGACAAGGATTCCGAAATGGATGAACGTTGTGCGCGCAATCTCGTCGGAAGGTTTTGGCAGGATCAAGTACCACACGGAAATCCGTCGACGCCTTGATGCCGATGTGCCGTTCCGGCGCTTCTTCGAACAAGAGACCACCGAGATTCCACAATTCTACGTGAGCTGGATTCGACAACAACTCGGGCCGTGGCGGGAATGGCTTCCGGAAGGGGCGATGCATCACGACCCCAATGCGTATCTCAAGGCAGAGCAACAGCAGGTAGTAATACCGATGAACGGCGGAGCCAAACAAACTGCCCAAGTACCTATGGTGACCTTGAATCGCGTTTGAGTGGAGCGGTACGTCCTAGAGGGATTCCTCTCGTTCCCACGCTCCCGCGTGGGATCGCATCTCCTGACCGAGAGTAAGCGTGCTGACTTACTTTGAGAAATCACAGCGGTCACGGACCCATTCCGTGACCGAATTCTGTGCTTGTGTCACGGTGTGGACCGTGACACCTGTGAAACTGAGCGAGTACCAGAGTAAGTCCTGGCTTGACATTCGGCTCAGCTACTTTTATATTCTGGGAATCCATCACTTCGTGACAAGCATCTTTACAGTCCGGGGAGTAACAAACTATTCACAATTGTATAGGTGAGGGCTCACAGAGAATCATCAATCCACCGAGATCAAGCGACCCAGCAGACAAAAGAACCTGAGCCAAAGGGTCGTGCGCCTCCCCGAAGGGGTCCTTTGGACTGGCGCAAAACACCCAACCCCCTCCCGAAGCTTCGAGACGAGACAAGTTATTGCGTGCTTACAGCCGACGGGGCAAGGAATGACGCTCCACGAGTCTATCGACTCCCTAAGGGATCGTAGATCGAAGAGTCGTTCTACGAATCTACGATTCGTAGGATCGTAGATAGACAATGCGTGTATAAAGTGTTAGCGGTAATGCTATGACGATACAACTAACGACAGAAGAGTAAGAATTAATATGATAAAGAGTATTGACATATCTGAATTAAACCAAAACTTGTTTTTATCATTACTAAACAAACATTATAAACAAGAACACTCGGTTGAATTTTACGCAAAGCAATTAAACATGACTACCTACTAATTTTGCTAAAGTATTTAAATCGGTTATAAATAAAGCATCCCCGCGGCAAGTTCCGAAATGTTTCTGTTCGGAATCTAAACGCAGGGCTACGCTGATTGGCAACGCTTGGATGCTGAACAAAAGCATTTCAGCATGACGAGGCCAAAAAGAACGAAGCAAGCTTCGGGGTATTAAACCCGAAGGGAATAAAAATCCATTAACAATCATAAAGGAACGAATAATGCAAGCACAATTAATCACTTATCAATTAAAAGATATCTCCCAAGCGGAATATCTTAAGCAAATGGTAGAGCCCGATGCACCAGTTTTAGCGAAAGTAAAAGGTCTTATTTCAAAAATTTGGTTGGCAGACGAAGAGAAAAATACTTTTGGAGGTTTCTATTTGTGGGAAAACAAAACTGCAATGGAAGACTTTATGCATTCTGACCTTGTAAAAGCAGTTGTAAGCCGACCGTTCGTAAAAAACGTTTCTTCGGTTGACTTTGAAGTAAATCAAAATGCTTCATTAATTACCAGGGGGCTAAAATAGGGAGTAGAGCTTCTATTATGTTGCCAGAAGCACTACCGCTAACATCGGTTTGGCAATAGTGAGGCAGACAGTTGTAAATTCAACATTTGTACTTCTATTGGGCATTTGTGCAAATGTTGGGCTGATCTTTTTCAAATGCCCCACCATCGCCAAGCCGTAAACCGTTGGCAGCAAGTTTTGGGGACACTGCTAACATTTAACTGTTGGACTACTAATGAACAAGGCAAATGCTTCAAAAGGAAATGAATGAGTGGATGACTAAAAATGAAGCGAGATTAGAAAAGGCAAAGTAAGGAACTCGTAATTTTATATTTTATATGAACGTACAAGGACAAATCAAAGAGTATATTACTAGTCAACCTGAACCAAAACGCAGCGACATGCAAGCGTTGCACCGCATCATTCTGCAAGTAATGCCAGCATGTAAATTATGGTTCTTGGATGGTAAAAACAGTGAAAATAAAACTGTTTCTAATCCTAATATAGGATATGGACTTCACACCATAAAATATGCTGATGGAACAACCAGAGAGTTTTATCAAATTGGTATCAGTGCAAACAAAATCGGAATCTCTGTCTATATCCTTGGCATTAAAGATAAGAAATACTTAGCCCGGACATATGGAAAAAAACTCGGCAAGGCGAGTGTGAGCGGATATTGCATTAAGTTCAAAACGCTGAAAGATATAAACATTGATATACTTGAAGCGGCAATACGATATGGGGTTGAGGAGGAGCATTGACAACTGGTTTAGCTATCTTCGGAGGAATAACAATTGTTGAATCATTATCTGACAACAAACCAATAAGACAGGCGGGCTGGTCGCGAGTCGACAATACGGACAACCCTTGCGAAGGTTTACCCGTTTATATCAGGCTGTAACCTTCGCAAGGTTTACGTGGATTTTGGGAATCAAAAAAAGGGAAATAAAAATGCAATGCGTCGTTTATACTATTTTGGAATGGAAGTACTAAAAGTGTGAATACAGATGTTGCGTGCAAAGCTGTTTTTAAAAAAAGAGATGGCCGAAGAAATAATTAGAAATCCGATAACTGATTGGATTAAGAATTCAGTAAATACAAGTAGCAATAGATTAAATTTTGCTATTCCATTTTTATCTTCTTTTTCATCTCTTATTTTAAATAAGCAAAGCACAAAGATTATCAAGGATAAAAGAATCATTACAAAATTTGATGATTCAAGTATTAACTCTTTCGATTTACAATCTTTGAAACATCTTCTTGACTTAGGATTTGACATTCGGTACGACAACCGGATTCACTTAAAACTGTACATTACAGATAATGACGCATACGTTACTTCATCTAACTTGACAAAAGGAGGATTTGAAGACAATATCGAGTTAACTATAAAAGTCGATTCCACAAACATAGAGAATTGCAGAAAAGTATTTGAAAATATTTGGTTGGAAAATATAAACAATAAATTGAGTTATAAATTAATAGAGAACAATTGGAGTAAATATGAAATTCTTCGCAAGAGAGATTCTTATAACAAAAAGACAAATAAGGAAGAGATAAATGTCAAACAGATAAAAATTGGTATTCTGAACATAAAGCTAATAATTGATGAAATTTTCAATCAAGAAAACGATTTTATCAGAGAAGAACCTGAATTGGCTTTTGAAGCGAATAAATTAAGAGAAAAGACTAAGGAAAAACTAAAAAAAGGATTCGATTCAAAAACATTTTACGCTCCAGAAGGACATAAACTTCGTAGAAAAAATTTATTCTATGATTTTGTGTACGGATATGAATTTCAATTAGCAGGAACTGGTTTAAGGGAATTGCAATTTCAGACTGCGTTTGAACATCCAGGTTTTAAAAAAGTTATAGAATATATTTATCCCGAAATGATTGGAATGAAACCATGGAATTTAAGGGATAAAGATATTTTATTAGAATTTTGTAATGGAATCTTTGATTTTAAAATTCCACAATATATTGAAGCTCTCCCTATTAGATTGGCTTCTTATTTTTATCCAGAGCAATTCATTCCAATTTTTAAATTAGAACATTTGGAGCAAATATGTGAATCTTTTGGACTAAAGACGAACGCAGAAACACATGGAGACAGACTGTACGCTTACAATTTGTTTATAGGTGAACAAATGAGCGCATTGCCATACGACAACAATGTTAAGTCTAATTTTTCTTATCGAATTATGTATGTAGTTGAATTGTATAAAAGGTTAAGTCAAGGAGAAAATTATAACGAAATACTTAACGACTATAAGCAAAATTGGAAAAAAAGATTTATTAGAGACGGAATGGAAATATTGAAGAAATTAAAAATTGTTAAGTAGACTCTGCACGCAATAAAGTGATTGCCTAGGGACAAATGACACATAACAAGCGGCAACAGGCAATCGCAATATCCAACACAAGCTCTTTAAATCATAAATCAACATCCTACAAACGAAAGAACTCTATGAAATCCTCCGGCGCTCTTATCATCCTCGTCGCTCTCCTCCTCTTCGTCTCATCATGTGCACAAAAACATGAAGAGGCGGTACAAAAGAACGTTCCGCAATACTCCATCGATCAGTTCTATAAAAACAAACGGATATCGGGCGGTACGTTTTCTTCGGATGAGACCCGCCTGCTAGTGAGCAGTGATGAATCCGGCATCTTCAATGTCTATGAGATCAATATCGCCGACAGCAAACAGCGGCAGGTCACGAACTCCACTGTCGAATCCTTCTTCGCCGCCGATTACGTGCCGGGATTTAAACAGATACTCTATACTGCAGACAAAGGGGGTGACGAGAACACTCACATCTATCTTCTCGGCGAAGACAACTCGGTGAAAGACCTCACTCCTGCCCCGAAAGAGAAAGCAACATTCGCTGACTGGTCCCGCGACAAGAAGGCATTCTATTATCTTTCGAACCGGCGCGACCCCAAACTCTTTGATGTCTATAAGATGGCCGTTGGCTCCTGGAAGCCGGTCATGCTCTACAAAAACGAAAAGGGTTACGATGTCACCGGAATCTCATGGGATGATAAAACGCTCGCGTTGAGTCAAAATATTACAACAAGTGAAAACCGGTTGTTCCTTTATTCGACAGTAACGAAGAAGATGACGGAAGTTTCCGATTCAAACGCGCGGGGGCTCTACAGCGCGTCGGACTTCAGTAAGGATAATACATCGTTCTGTTATATCACTGATGCCGGAAAGGAATTCCAGTATCTCGTCCGGTATAATCTTGCAAACGGCGAACGGAAAACAGTGTACGAGACAACATGGGATGTCATGTTCAGTTACAACTCAGAGCATGAAAAGTACAGGGTCATCGGCGTGAACACGGACGGAAAGAATTCGCTAAAGGTTATTGACAACGGCACAGGCCGGGATGTCGACATGCCAAAGATCCCCGATGGCGATGTGGCGGCGGTTTCCATTTCCCCCACCGAGAAACTTATGCGGCTTACGGTCGGCACCTCAAAGGCTCCGGGGGATATCTATGTCTACAATTTCGACACAAAGGAGCTGAAGAAGCTGACGACAGTACTGAATCCGGAAATCAATGCCGATAATCTCATTGCGGCAGAAGTTGTCCGCTTTAAATCGTTCGACAGTCTTGAAGTTCCGGCAATTTACTACAAACCGTTAAACGCATCGGCGGAAAACAAAGCACCCGCGCTTATATGGGTTCATGGCGGACCGGGCGGTCAATCGAGAGTAGGATACTCCGCCTTCATACAATATCTTGTCAATCATGGCTACGCGATTCTCGCCGTCAACAACCGGGGAAGCAGCGGTTACGGCAAATCATTTTTCAGAATGGACGACCGTAATCATGGCGACAAAGATCTGACCGACTGCATTTACGGCAAGAAATATTTGCAGACGCTTGAGTACATCGACAAGGATAAGATCGGTATTCTCGGCGGTTCTTATGGCGGATTTATGACAATGGCGGCAATGACATTCCACCCGGATGAATTCAACGTAGGCGTGGATCTCTTCGGCGTCACCAACTGGCTGAGGACGCTGAGATCCGTCCCTCCATACTGGGAATCTTTTAAGAAAGCACTGTATGCTGAGATGGGAGATCCGTTTACTTCAGATTCTGTCCGCCTCTATAACATCTCCCCCCTGTTTCATGCGCAACAAATCAAACACCCTGTCATGGTGTTGCAGGGAGCGAACGATGTCCGCGTGCTGAAGGCTGAGTCCGATGAGATCATTGCCGCGATCAAGAAAAACAACGTGCCGGCGGAATACATTATTTTCCCGGATGAAGGCCATGGGTTCGTCAAGAAAGAGAATGAAATTAAAGGATACGGCGCGGTGCTTACATTCCTCGACAAGTACCTTAAGGGAAGTGCCGGTGGGTCAAATTAAAATATCGTCCATGCGGGCATGAATATTCTTATTTTCGGCGCATCCGGCGCTACAGGAAATGAATTGGTCAGGCAATCCTTAAGAGAAGGACATACGGTAACGGCATTCGTCCGCCACCCTGCCAAACTCTCAATCAGACACAATAACCTCAAACTTGTTCAGGGTGATGTGAAAGATTACTCTTCAGTGGAACTCGTGGTAAAAGGACAGAATGCTGTGTTATCGACTCTCGGTGTATCAACACCGTTAAAGAGAGACGCCATAGTAGTTGATGGTATAAGAAACATCATTCATGCGATGGAGCAGAGCGGCGTAAAGCGTTTTATTTATTTATCATTTCTGGGTGTGAAAGAGAGCAGAAAGGATTCAGGTTTCCTTATTAATCACGTTATTTCTCGAATTGTGCGAAATGAGATTATGGATCATGAGGAAAAAGAGCACTTGATTGCGTCAAGTCGGTTGGATTGGATAATTGTTCGTCCACCGAAACTGACGAATGGACCTCAAACCGGTGTCTATCGAAGTGGTGAAGAGATCAAGGCAGGTTCTCTGCTTCCTACGATGTCGCGTGCCGATGTAGCTGAGTTCATGCTCAGGCAATTAGCATCCGAGGAGTTTGTACGCAAGGCTGTTCGGGTAATGCATTAAACGACGGCTAAGAACCTTGCAAAGGTTTATAGAGATCCAAGGATTTACTATCAAAGGAAAACATCCTCCCTTCATTTTGAAGGGAGGATTATAGGTGGGTTT